>JAGRHX010001258.1:342-2255 GCA_020444775.1 Gammaproteobacteria bacterium | reverse complement strand
CCGGAGGCAAAGCCGATCACCAGCACCCGGCCCTCCCAGGCGATGGCTCGCACGCATTGCTCGAAGGCATTGCCGCCGACCGGATCGAACACCACGTCGACGCCGGCGCCATCGGTGAGCGCCAGCAGGCGCTCGCGCAGATCCTCGCGTGAGTAATCGATACAGTGGTCGGCGCCGTGGGCACGCGCGGTGTCCAGCTTCTCGGCGCTGCTGGCCGCGGCGATCACCCGGGCGCCGAGCAGCTTGCCCACCTCGACCGCGGCCAGACCCACGCCGCCGGCCGCGCCCAGCACCAGCAGGCTCTCGCCGGCCTGCAGGTGGCCGCGCCGGGCCAGGGCGAAGTGCGCGGTGCCATAGGCGATCGGGAAGGCGGCGGCCAGCGGCGCCGGCATGTCGTCCGGTGCCGGTGTGACGATGGCGCCCGGCAGCACGATCTGGCTGGCATGGGCGCCGCCGTTGCGGGCGAAGGCCAGCACCCGTTGGCCGGGCACCAGGTGATCGACACCGTCGCCGACCTCGAGCACGGTGCCGGCCAGCTCCAGGCCCGGCGTGAAGGGCAGCTTCGGCTTGACCTGATACTTGCCTTCCACCATCAGGATGTCGGGGAAGTTCACACCCGATGCATCGATCGCGACTCTTGCCTGACCGGCGCCCATGACCGGGTCGGGTAGCGTCTCGACACGAAGCTTGCGGATGTCACCCAGTGAATCGCAAATCAGCGCCCGCATGTGCTCTCCTGGATTGAATCTGGCGGCTTGGGACTCGGATTCGATGGACTCGGCAGGCCTCTCGGCCTTGCCACCGGGCGTCGGGGCTGCTCAGTCGGAGCCGCCGTCCGACGCCTCTGTATGCTGCGCCTGTGCCATCGATCGAAGCTCACGACGCAGCAGCTTACCGGTCGGCGTCAGCGGCAGCGACTCGCAGGTCACTATCCGATCGGGGATCTTGTAGCTGGACAGACGCGTCCGACAATGCTCGAGCAGCTCGCTGTCCTGCACCGCGGTGCCGGGTCGGGCAATGACGTAGGCGATGATGAGCTCGCCGCGATGGCTGTCGTCGACGCCCGTCACGCCGGCCAATCCGACCGCGGGGTGCTGGGCCAGGACCTCTTCCACCTCGGCTGGTGAGACGTTGATCCCTGAGCGTTTGATCATCTCGTGCCGGCGGCCGCTGTAGTGCAGATCTCCGTCATCGTCCAGTGCCGCCAGATCGCCGGTCCTGAAGTAGCCGTCCTCGGTGAACACCTCGGCATTGAAGCGCGCGCTGTCGCCGGCATAGCCCGGAGTCAGATAGCCGCGCACCTGCACCTCACCGATCACGCCGCGCGCGCAGGGCTCGGCGGTGTCCGGATCCTGGATGCGCAGATCCACGCCAGGTAGCGGCGGTCCCTGGCCATTGGCGCGTCTGTCCAGCGGCCAATGATGTGGCGTGACACAGCAGTTGCCATAGGTCTCGGTGCTGCCATAGATGTTGCAGATCTCCCGCGCACCGAGCTCGCGGGCCGCCCTGTAGATGTCCTGCGGGCTGCCGATGGTCACCCCGGTGCGCAGGCTGCGGGTGCGGCTTGCGTCGAACTCGGGATGCGCGAGCAGCGCGTTGGTCATCGCCGGCAGCGTGTACAGGGCGGTGCAGGCGTGACGTTCGATGAGCGTGAGCGCCTCGCCCGGCTCGAAGCGCGGCTGCAGGACCATGCTCGCACCGTGGCTGAGGACCGCGGGCAGGGCGTTGACCGCGCCGTAGGACCAGAACAACGGCACCGAGACCAGCACCCGGTCGCCGGCGCGCAGACCCTGGCGCTCGCCGATGTTGAAGCCGTTCTCGATCGCGCCGAACTGCTGCAGCGGCACGCATTTGGGTCGGTTGCTGGAGCCCGAGGTATAGAGCAGCACCACGCTGTCGGTGGCGCTCGCGGA
>JAGRHX010001258.1:0-203 GCA_020444775.1 Gammaproteobacteria bacterium | reverse complement strand
GATCCGCACGAAGGCACGATCCGCCCAGGTGTCGAGTGAGAACAGCACGCGCAGACGCGAGTCGGCGAGCAGGAACTCGAGCTCGGCGGCGGTCGACCAGGTGCTGAGCGGCACCACCGTCGCGCCCACGCGGCTCGCGGCGAAGAAGATCTCCAGCCATTCGACCCGATTGTTGATCAGCATGCCGACCCGATCGCCGCGGC
>JAGRHX010001257.1 GCA_020444775.1 Gammaproteobacteria bacterium | reverse complement strand
CCCCAGGGATCTCCCCAGGGATCTCCCCAGGGATCTCCCCAGGGGCGCCAACGCTTGCAGCTTGCCCATGCACCAGCCATGCGTACGCTGACCTGGGTCAAATCCGGCCCCATGTCGGTGTCGTATCTTCCCTGCCAGAAACCGCTGCGCAGCGGCCAGCCCGGAATGCAGGTCGAGGCTTTCGTTTCGCCTCGATGCTTGAACGCCAGGGCCGCGTACTTCTACTGATTTCGCGTCGATAGTTCCCGAACTACACGATGGTCAATCGCACCGCCCCGGGCGGATGACCGCGGTCCTGGAATCGCCATGGCCCCTGGAGTTTCCAGGGCGTGGATGTCTTGGATGGCCCGTCATCGAGGACAGTGCGGCACCGGCGAGCGGCTGTCGCAGCGAACATGAACAAGAGGAGTCCAGCATGAAAGACCGATTCGGGTTGCCAGGCGCCGGCTTCAAGCCGGGTTGTGCGGTGTCCCTTTGCCTGAGCCTGTCGCTGTTCACCGTCGGCGCACAGGCGGTGGTCATCGATTTTGATTCACTATCGGCGGGCGATCCCGTCAATACGCTGAGTGGTGTCACCTTCTCGTCCAACACCGGGCTGCAGCTCATCGCCTCGGATGTCTTCGATGCGGCATCTGGCAGCAACCAGCTCGGCGTAGACGACGGTGGCGACGAGGTCTTCCTGCCCTTCTGGAATGACCTTGTGACACTGGACTTCGCATCACCGATTACAAGCCTCAGCGTGAGCTTTGTGTCCACTCCGGGGGCGCCGGTCGGGACCTACAGCATCGGCACCGCGCTCGGAACGGCAATCAGCGTTGCCAGTCCCGATGCCGTGCTCGGCGATGGTGGTGAGGTGTTTCGGGTGACCTTCACCTCGCTGACGCCGTTCGCCCTTGCCGAGCTGTCTGGCGGTGGCAGCGGGGTGCATTCGTTCAACATCGACGACATCGAATTCCTGGAGGCCATGGCGGTCCCCGCGCCGGGCACGGCGGGGCTGCTGGTGCTCGGCCTGCTGGCCGCCCGATCCCGCAAACGACTATAGCCACGCGACTCGAGACGACTCATTCGGCCATGTGGGCGCGGCTCGACACGTGCCAGCGTGGCCCCGTACGGGAGACGGTCATGACAACGAGACCTGAAAAGACCATCCGTCGGGCCGTTAGAGGCCTGACCCTGTCGGCACTCGCCGCTCTGCCGATACTGGCGGCAGCACCATCGCAGGCGCAACGCAGCACCCCGGTGACGGTGGTCAACAATGTCAGCGAGCCCGTGCCGGTCAGCGGCCAGGTCGAGGCCATCGCGCAACCGGATCTGACCGCCACCATACCGGTCACCTTGTCGCAGCGGGTCAATCCGGACAATGCCCCCGAGGACCGTTCGGGCGAGACCACGATCACGCTCAAGATCTGCATCGGCACGCAGCCGTGCACGACCTCGGATGCGGCGCTCGCGGATAGACTTCGGAGCGGCTCGAGCGAGGTGCTGGTCGTGACTGGCGTCACCGCCTACAACTTCGGGTCACCGGCCGTGCCGGACGACAGCTATGGTCTGTTGAATTTCGGCGCCTGCCGCAGTGGTGGGTTTCCGCGCCAGTTCGGCGTGCCGATCTTCACCACCGATGGTCGGGGCACGACCGGAATCAGCCTGCGCCCGGGTGCAATCGTCAGCGATCTCGAGGCCAACGAGCGACTGTGCTTCACCAGCTTCGCTCAGTCCACCCACCTGGTGGACGTGACCTTGCACGGCTTCCTCATCATGCGGCCATGACGTGGGCCGTGTGCTTCGAATGCCTGGTGGTGAACAGGGGAGAGCGTGGCACCACAGCGGCGCCGGGCCCGGGCGTGAAGCTCAGCCGTCGGACACGAACATGTAGCCGGCACCGCGCATGGTCTTGATCACCTGCGGCTTGCTGGGGTCTTGCTCAATCTTCCTGCGCAGGCGCGAGATGCGGATATCGATGCTTCGATCGAAAGGCTCGGAGCTCCTGTTGTGCGCCATGTCCAGCAGCTGGTCGCGTGAAAGTACCCGGTTGGGGTGCTCGGCGAACGCCTTCAACAGGTCGAACTCCATGCTGGTCAGCGCAATCAGCTCGCCGTCCTCCGCGGTCAACGAGTGCGAATCCACGTCGAGGACGCAACGGCCGAATCGGATGCGCTCACCGCGCCGTCGGCCCGCGACAGCGCTCACATCCCCGCTGGTGGTGGCGGCCTCGAGCTCGGCTCGTCTCGCGCTGCGCCGGAGTACGCTTTTTATGCGAGCCAGCAGCTCACGCAGGTCGCACGGCTTGGCCAGGTAGTCGTCCGCTCCCGTCTCCAGACCCGCGATCCGGCTGACCACCTCACCTGCCGCCGTCAGCATGATGATCGCCACGTCCTCGTGATGCTCGCGGATGTACCGCGCCAGACTCAGACCGTCCTCGCCGGGCATCTTGATGTCCAACAGCACCATCGACGGATGCCACTCCCGCAGCAGCTGTCGCGCGGCGACAGCGTCCGCGGCGCCCAGGCATTCGAAGCCCTGACCGGTCAGATACTCCTCGAGCATCTCCCGGATGTCCTCTTCGTCATCGACGATTGCGATTTTTTGCAGCTCGACCATTCTCAGACTGACTACCCGCTACTTCGCATCAGATTCTATCCACCAGACCATGAGCACGATCGCCAGCCTCGTGGGTGAGCGTCCCCGCATTCCGCGACTGCGCTCCCGGCACGCCAGCTAGAGCATCATCGGGCGATGGCAGCACGTCGCGCTGGGTGCTCGCGATCGGCATCACGATCTCGACGCAGGCGCCGTCACTGGTGTTCGACGCGGTCATGGTGCCGCCGTGCGCCTGCACCAGGGCGAGGCTGACCGACAAGCCGAGGCCGGTTCCCTCGCCAACCGGCTTGGTGGTGAAGAACGGGTCGAAGATGCGTCTGAGCTCGCCCTGGGGGATACCCGGGCCATTGTCCTGAACGCGTATGCTCACGCATCCACGGCCTTGCAGGTGCTCGACCTGAATCAGGATCTGCCGGTCGCCGGCCCGCGCACCCAAGGCCTGACAGGCGTTCAACAGCACGTTGGTCAAGACCTGCAGGAGCTGATCCGGGTCGGCATAGATCATCGGCAATGGCCCGTCGGCGCGCACATGCACCTGCACCAGATCGGCGGCCAGGCTATCTGCCACCGCTTCGAGCGAGGCGCGGATCAACGGCACCGGCTCGACCGGCTCGCGACGATGCGCGTCCTCGCGTGCCATGGCCAGGAAGCTCTTGACGATGCGGGCACAGCGCTCCGCGGCGTTGCGCAGCTTCTCTATCGAACGCTCGCTGGGCGTGCCGCGCAACTGCTCCTGAAGCATGCCGGCCCGCCCCACCACCACCGAGAGCGGGTTGTTCAGCTCATGCGCGACCCCCGCCAGCAACGAGCCCAGGGCATTGAGCTTCTCGCTCTTGTGCAAGGCCTCCCGCTGGCTCTCCAGCTCCGCCTCGGCACGTTTGCGCTGGCTCAGCTCGCGGCGCAGCTGACTGCTCAGGTCGGCCAGCTCCTGATTCTGCGCGTTCAGCGCGGCCTGCCGCGCATCGACCTCGCGAGACATCGTCGAGACGGCACGCGCCAGGGTGCCCAGCTCGTCCGCGCGTTCGGTATCGAGTGGCGCATCGTAGCGACCGTATGCCACACGTTCGGTCGCCCGGGTCAGCGTGGCCAGCGGCTGGGCCACCTGTCGGGTGAGGATCCGATACAGGATGACCAGCTCGACCAGCAGCACCAGCCCACCGAGCACCAGCAGCAGTCTGGCCAGGTCGATGGCCTGCGCGCTGACCAGCGACTTCGGGAAACGTGTGAGCAGATACCAGTCGGGACCGGCGATACGGGTCACCGCGAGATACTCGCCGTCCACCTGGTTATCGACGATGAGCTGCTCCGGGCTCGCCCTTCGAGCGCTCCTGAAGGCACGCAGCAGAGGCGCGTCGTCGGTGTCCTGGACACGCAAGCGCCCACTGGAAGCCTGGATCTCCCGCATGTAGCGCGGATGCGCGATCAGCAGACCATCGGCCCGCACCACCATGTTCTCGGTACCCGGCCGCCAGGGCTCGAGGGTGCGCTGGATAAGCTCCTTGAGCGGGACGTCGTGGCCGACCACGAGCATGGACTGTCCCTCGTCGCGCACCTCCTCGGTCGCCGACACCAGCCAGTCGCCAATGCTGTAATCGAAATACAGGCTCGACCAGTGCTGGCGAAAGCCAGGGGTCGCGCCCGAGCGCGCGTCGCCGCTACCGCGCAAATGACCGATCTTCGTGGCGATCTCCCAGCTGCTCGCACTCAGCGCCCACCGTTGGCCCGGCCAGTACATCAGCACCGCCCCTTCAGGCGTGACCACGTACAGATTCTCGAAACGCCGCTGCCAGGCGGGACCGAACTGCCGCAGCAGATCGTAGGCGGTGAACAGCCGACACTTGAGTGACTCGTCGATGCTCACACCGGTCCCGATGTGACCGCTGATGCTCAATCGCTGATAGAGCTGCGGTCGGGTCCTGAACCCACCCTCGGGGTCGGCGACGAACATGCTGTCGAAAAGCTGTTCGGCAAGCGGCGTGAGACAGGCAGGCAGCCGATAGCGGTATTCGGCCGCGAAGGCCGAGAGGTCTTCCGCGGCCAGCTCGAACACGGTGCTCTCGCGACTCTGTCGCTCGCGCACGTAGCGCTGCAGATCGCGCAGACCATGGTCCTCGAGCCCGGCACGCACGTGCCAGTAGCCGATCACCGTGGCGATCACCACGACGATGCAGATACGCAATGCGACCTGTCTCAGGGTGCGATCGGTTATGCCGTATGTGGGCTTGGGTCTGGCCATGCTCGCCGGGTCGACTCGGAACGCCTGGCAAGCCGTGGACGTGGCCACGTGGCGAGCCCGGCGGAAGAACTGCGGAGTCACCAAAATAGCACGCGGGGCAGCGCCCGGACGTGACGAACGCCGTGCATCTGATCGCACACACCGCATTGAAACAATTGAAATATGACGGTCGAAATCCGGAGCAATGCAGCTCGAGCCGCACCGGCAGCGAAACCGGGGCGGCTTCATGCAAGCGTGTGCGAACGTGCTGGCGCGACGGTATTGGCCCGATGGCATCGTGCCACCGGCCCGTCCTGTACATCGGCGTACCGGGTCGAGCTGCCGGCGAACGACCCCGGCTCGCAGTCCGCGATGCCGGTGGACCCGGTGGACAACGCTACCGGGCGTTCGCCTCGGTGACGCGGATCATCTCGGCGATACGGGGTTGGATCTGGTTGCGCCAGCGCGAGCCGTTGAACACCCCATAGTGACCGACTCCCGGCTGCACGTAATGCCAGCGACGCTCGTCGGCCACGTTGCCACACAGATGGTGGGCCGCTTCGGTCTGGCCCACCGCGCAGATATCGTCCTTCTCGCCTTCCACGGTCATCAAGGAGATGTCGCGCAGTGCCCCAAGGTCGACCCGGTGCCCGTGGTGGTGGAAACGCCCCTGTGCCAGATCGTAGTTCTGGAACACCCGCTCGATGGTCT
>JAGRHX010001256.1 GCA_020444775.1 Gammaproteobacteria bacterium | reverse complement strand
CGGCGCCGCTCGCACAACGAGGACGCGGTGTGGGTCGACGTGCAATCCGCGCTGATGCTGGTCGCCGATGGCGTCGGCGGCCACAATGCCGGCGAGGTCGCCAGCGCGATCACCGTCCAGATCATGTCCGAGCAGCTGAACAGCGCGTTGGACACACGACCGGTTGGCGACTCCACTGCCGACCTGGCCGCCATCAACGCCCTGTTCTGGGATGACGTCAAGGACGAGGCACCGGATCCAGATGCGCTGTCACGCCTGGGCGTGGTCGAGCATGGTGCCGGCGATGAGCTCGATGAGCTGGATGCCCTCGATGGCGACGAGCCCGGGTCTGGCGACGCCGCTGGCTGCGGTGCGCCGGTGGACGAGTCCGGGGATGCCTTTCTCGCGGCTGTGAAGACCTTCCGCGTCGGTCTGTGGGTGGAATTCGGTTGCGATGAGGCCGCCGCGCACCGGGCGCGTCTGACCTGGGTGAGCGCACGCCGCGACAAGTTCCTGTTCACCGACCGGCTGGGAGCCAAGGTGGCCGAATCCAGCGCCCACGGTCTGGCCCTAGAGCTACGTATGGGACGAGTGCGGGTGCTCGACAGCGTGCCGCTGTTTTACCGCACCATCAGTGGGATTACCGCTCGACTGCGACGCAATGAGCGGCTATCACAGGCCGCGCCGGAGGCTCTGGAGAGCACGGCCTGAAGCCAACACCGTCGACGCTCAGGAAGCTAAAGAACGCAAAAAATCAAATAGATATTGGATCTATATAAAGTCAATTGTCACATATGGGTGGCAACTGACCCGAACACCTGCTGGAAGGGTCCGGCTCACACCTCGTCCGGGCCTCGATATGCACTTGAACGCCAGGCATCAATGGCTGTCAGATCAATTGCTTATCATTGACAGCTAAGCAGATTTCTGTAGTCTTCAGCGGACTCGGCCTCGCGCCTGTCTGGATGCTGGGGGCGTACTCCACGACCGCCGCCCCCCAGCCGACACGGTCACACCACCAGAGCCGCTCAAGCTTCGCGCGATCGGGCCGAATTGTGGACAATGCGTATACCGATCCGGCATGCGCGACCCACGAGTTCCGCCAACGGCTGTGTGCACGACGGCCGTGTGCATGGCGCGCCGTGCGCATGGGCCGCGAGCAGTGGCCCGAACAGCCCCGAACAGCATTGCCAGCATGAGCGAGCACCCCACAATCAGGCTTCCGCCCCGGCTCTCCGCGCCGCACGCCGCGCCGCTGGTGCCGATCGTCACCTTTGGTCTGGACACGCAGGCCTGTTCGCGGGTGGAGCGCATGATTGCCGGCGCTTCAGATGGTCACTACAGCTACGTGCTGATCGATGTCGACAGCGGCGCGACTCCATTGCTCGCGGTCGTCAACGGTGGCAGCCGCACTGCGATTCGGGCCCACAGGGCGGTCTGCGAGCGGCGTGCCGACGTCGCGCAGTGTCCGGTGGTCTACCTCGGCGAGCGCAAGGTGCCCGCCGACGCCAGCTATGTGGTGCCAAGTCCGGTGGCGGCGGATCGCCTGGTGTCCATGCTGGATCGCGCATCACGCACCACCGCGGCAGCCCGCAGCGGGCACAGCGGCAGCTCCCTGGACATGGATGTGGCCCTGCAACACGTACGGCTGCTGGTCGGGGACGCATCGCTGCCGACACGCGTACAGGTCGAACGCATACTCGGCACCTACGGCGGACATGCGAGCTTCCAAGGCTGCTGCGAGGACATCGAGCGAGCAGTGGCCGCGGATCTGCCCGATGTGGTGCTGCTGCGCAGTCACTACCCGGACGGCAGCGGCTACGAGCTTTGCGCGCGTCTGCTGGAGCAATACAGCGAGAACGGCCCGCTGGCGGTCTTCCTGTCCAGCAGTCAGTTTCCGGTCGAGATCGCGGCCAGTGAGCAGGTCGGTGCCGAGGGCGTGCTCGAAAAACCATTACAGGCCGAGGCGCTGGCGCGGATCGCCAGTCGCCGGGTTGCCTCGCACCGCGACTGAGGTCAGGCTGTCGATGAAGCGCCCGAACGCTGCCCGTCAGCACCACGCGGACCACGTGCCGGCAACCGGCGGCGCATGGAGGTCCAGGTGATCCACAAGGTCCTCATCATCGACGACACCCTGGACGGTCGGGAACTCATGCGTCTGTGCGCAAAGCTGGCCTGGCCCGAGTCCGAGGTCATCTTCTACGATGTGGCCCACGGCTGTCCCGGCCCGAGCACCGAGCTCGGCCAGTTCGGCCTGATCCTTATCGATCAAGATCTCGGGCTCGGCTCTGACTCCGGTCTCGCCTGGGTGGAGCGCATGAACCATCTCGCCGAGCTGCCATTGGTGGTGGTGCTCGGCAGTGAGGACGCCGCCAGCTCCGCGGTGCGCGCACGCAGTGTCGGCGCGGACGAGTTCGTCAGCAAACGTGGCATCACGCCCGATCAGCTGGGCCGCGCGGTCGAATCCGCCGGACGCCGGCGGAGCATGTTCGAGGACTCGCAGGATTTCGGTCTGGAGGTGCCGGTCGACGATGTCGTTTCCGGGGACACGCTGGAGCTGCCCAAGGCCAGCCCGGTACCGGCAACGGCAGTCTCCGAGCTGTTCGAGGACATCCCGGATCCGCTCGAATCCCTGCGCAACGCCCAAGGCGCCGAGCCGGCGTGCGCGCCAACGGCGCCGCCGATGGCGCCGATCATCGAGATGGATGTCGAAGCCGCGGATGGCCTGCTGGCCGAGGCATTGCCGGACAGCGATGCGCAGAAGGACACGCTGGAGCCGGTCATGGACCGGCCGCTCGCCCCGCCCGCCCAGCCGTCCGACATGCCGTCCACAGAGCGTCGCGCCACGCCGCGCGCCGACCATATGCACACCATCAAGCTCAACCGTCCGTTGATCGAGATGGCCGACCAGGAGGTCAGCGACGATACCGGCTCGCTGTTTCGCGTGCCCGGCTACAAGCTGGTCAGACGGGTCGGACGAGGTGGCACCAGCACCGCCTGGCTTGCCGATCGCAGCGAGGACGATCTGCGCGTGATCCTCAAGATCCTGCGTCTCGATCGACGTGAATCCAGACGCAACCTGGACGCCTTCCTGCGCGAGCACGAGATCATCAGCCAGCTCCACCACCCGAACGTGGCCCGCATCTATGAGCGCGGCACCTCGGGCGAGTTCGCCTTCATCGCAATGGAGTATCTGAGCGGCGGTGACCTGAAGCAGAAGATTTCGAACGTGCTCTCGACCGAGGACTGTGTGCAGATCCTGCAAGGCATGGCGGCCGGGCTGTCGGCGGTGCACGAGCAGGGCATCGTGCATCGTGACATCAAGCCATCCAACGTGTTGTTTCGTGGCAATGGCGATGTCGCGCTCATCGACTTCGGGATTGCCAAGGTGGTGTCCGAGGACAATACCAAGACGTTGCCGTTCACCGTCAAGGGCACGCCGTTCTACATGAGCCCGGAGCAGATCCAGGGTCTCGCGGTCGATGTGCGCAGCGATCTGTACAGCCTGGGCGTGGTCTTCCAGGAGATGCTCACCGGCCGCAAGCCTTTCGCCCAGCGCGGGCTGCACGATTTGATCATGGCCCACGTGAGCGAATCGCCGCCACCGTTGCCCGCGCACATGGCGCATTTGCAGCCGCTGGTGGATGGCCTGCTCGCCAAGGGACCCGATGAGCGCTTCCAGGACGTGGACGAGCTGTTGCATGGCCTGGATATCATCCTCCACCGGCAGGGCGGCAACGATCGCGCTGTTCGCGTCGCCTGAGCTCGAGCGCACCGCGGCTTTCGCAAACCAACCCGGGCCCTCGTATCATGCCGCGGTCCGAAGCCACGACCGAGCAACATGTCTGATCGCCACCCAGCCAGCCCCGCCAGCGGTTCGCGTCAGCGCACGCCCCGGGGCATCTCACCAGCCGGGCTGCGCAAGTGCCACGGATCACGCCGGACGCAGTGCTTGTTGCGTCTGCTCTGCGTGGTGCTCGGTCTGTGGTGGACGCTGCCCGGCTACGCCGGTGTGCTCGATGAGGTTCGAGAGCGCGGTCGTCTGCGCTGTGGCGTGAGCGAGGGGATCCCCGGGTTCTCTACCCGCGATCAGGACGGTCACTGGCGCGGACTGGACGCGGACTTCTGCCGGGCCGTGGCCATCGTCGCGCTCGGTGATGCGGGTCCGGTGGACTTCGTGCCGCTGGACAGCCAGAGCCGCTTCCATGCCCTGAAGAGCGAACGCATCGATCTGCTCGCTCGCAACTCCACCTGGACCTTGTGGCGGGAGGAGAACTTTGGCATCGCCTTTGCCGGCATCAATTATTTCGATGGACAGGGTTTCATGGTTTCCCGGGCATCGGGGATCCGCTCGGCGCTGGAGATCGATGATCTCAATGTCTGCGTGAAGAAGGACACCACATCCGAGCTGAACGCCTACAACTGGTTCAACCTACACGGTGTCCGTGCCCGTGTGCTGGTGGTGGAGAATCTGGACGCGATGCGCGCCGCCTACGAGTCGGGACGCTGCGAGGTGCTGTCCAGCGATCAGTCCCAGCTACATGGTCTGAAGACCCTGCTGAAGGAACCAGATGCGGTAAGGGTGCTGCCCGAGTACATCTCGAAGGAGCCACTCGGCCCCGCGGTGCTGGCCAGCGATCCGCGCTGGTTGCAGCTGGTCAAGCTGACGCTGGCGGTGATGGTCAA
>JAGRHX010001255.1 GCA_020444775.1 Gammaproteobacteria bacterium | reverse complement strand
GCACCGCCATCCGACGTCGCCGTACCGATGACGGTCGCGCCCTGTGCACCGAGTGCGTCGGCGATGGCCTTGCCGATTCCGCGGCTGGCACCGGTGACGAGGGCGATTTTTCCTTCAAGCATTGATAGCCTCCAGGGCTTTGTCGAGGCTCGCCGGGTCGAACACCGGCAGCCCCTGCAGCGATTTGTCGATGCGCTTGACCAGCCCGGTCAGCACCTTCCCCGGTCCGGCCTCGATGACGATACCAATCTCGCGGGCCGCGATCGCCTCGACGGTCTCGACCCAGCGCACCGGCTTGTACAGTTGTTCGACCAGCAGGCGCCTGATGTCGTCGGCATCGCTCGCCTCCGCGACATTGACGTTGTGCAGCACCGGCACCTGCGGCGCCGAAAAGGCCAATGCCTCCATCGCCTCGCCCAGTTGCTCGGCCGCCGGACGCATGAGCTCGCAGTGTGACGGCACCGAGACGTCGAGCAACAGCGCGCGGCGCGCACCGGCCTCGTTGGCCAGTTCCGCAACCCGCTGCACGGCCTCGGCGTGACCGGCGACGACGACCTGCCCCGGCGAGTTGAAATTGACTGCCGCGGCCACCTGGCCCTGCGCACCCTGCTCGCACACGGCGCGGACCTGGTCATCCTCGAGCCCGAGGATCGCGGCCATGGCACCGGTGCCTGCCGGCACGGCCTGCTGCATGAACCGGCCACGCATCGCGACCAGGCGCGTGGCATCGCCGAGTGGCAGCACGCCGGCTGCAACCAGGGCACTGTATTCGCCGAGACTGTGGCCGGCGATGACCGCGGCCTGTGGCGCCGACTGCTGTTGCAGCACGCGCTGCACGGCAACACCGGCACAAAGTAGCGCCGGCTGGGTGTTCTCGGTCTCGTTCAGCGTCTCTTTCGGGCCCTGCTGGCTGAGCTGCCAGAGATCCCGCCCGAGTGCGTCCGACCCTTCTTCGAACGTCTCGCGCACGACCGGGTGCACACCAGCCAGTTCCGCCAGCATACCGACCGCCTGCGAGCCCTGGCCGGGAAAGGTGACCGCGATTTTCGTCATTGCTTTGTTCCCACGTCAGAACCGGAGCAACACCGAGCCCCAGGTGAAACCACCGCCGAAGGCCTCGAGCAGCAGCACTTCGCCGCGCCGTATCCGGCCGTCGCGGACGGCGACGTCCAGTGCCAGCGGCACCGATGCCGCCGAGGTGTTGCCATGCTGGTCGACGGTGACGACGACCTTGTCCATCGACATGTTCAGTTTGCGCGCCGTGGGGATGATGATGCGAATGTTGGCCTGGTGCGGCACCAGCCAATCGACGTCCGACTTCTGCATGTCGTTGGCATGCAGCGTCTCGTCGACGATCCGCCCCAGGGTGTTGACCGCCATGCGGAACACCTCGTTACCCTTCATTTGCGTGAAGCGCGCCTCGCCCTGGATGCCGTCGATCTCGTACCCCCGCGACACGCCACCCGGCACGTGCAGCAATGTCTCGTAGGCACCGTCGGCGTGCAGATGCGAGGAAAGGATGCCCGGCTCGTCCGACGCCTCGAGTACGACGGCGCCGGCGCCATCGCCAAAGAGTACGCAGGTATCGCGGTCGCTCCAGTCGATGATCCGTGAAAACGTCTCGGCACCGATCACCAGCGCGCACTTGGCCGAACCGGTCTTGACGAATTTCTCGGCCA
>JAGRHX010001254.1 GCA_020444775.1 Gammaproteobacteria bacterium | reverse complement strand
CCGCCGTCGTCACGGGTCTGCGGTTTCTTTGCCGACAGTTCACGATAGGTGCGACGTGCCTCGTCGCCCATTTCGTCCCCGAGTGTCCTGGTGAACGGCATTCGCCCACGGGTCGCGCTACCCTCCATGCTCGTGTCGCGGCAACCTTGCGCATCATGAGAACCCTTTTCCGACCGCAGGTACTGGCCGTCGCGCTCGTGCTGCTGTTCGCGGTGCTGCTCATCGCGTTCGAGCTGGGCGCCGAGATCACCGTCAAGTCGGCGTTCTACGACGCGCTGGGCATGGGCGACGTGTACCGCCTGCGCTGGCGGTGGGGGCTCATGCTGGGTGGCATGGCCGTCATCGCGACGATCGTGCTGGCGCTTCCGGTCTGGCTGCTCTCCCGTCGCGCGCGCGTCGCCATGCCCGAGGCACCGCGTCCGAAGCGCCCCACGGGCCCGCTGACCGAGGAGGAGATCGAGCGTCTCACCGAGCGGTTCTCGTCGGTCGACATCAACGAGCTGAGCTTCGAGGAATCGCCGCAGCCTCCCCAGGACGAATCCGCCCAGGCCCGTCGGGTCATCCGGCAGATCGGTTTGGTCGGGACCGCCGTCACCCTGCTGCTGGTCGCGGGCGTGCTCATCCCGTCGCTGGTCGCGGCGCGCGATCCCCTGCTGGCGGCCTGGAACGCGGCCTCGTTCGGGGTGGACGACCCGGTCTTCGGCCGCGACATCTCCTTCTTCCTGCTGGTCGAGCCCGCCATCCGGCACATCGTCCAGCTGATCGCCACGGCCACGTTCCTCGCCACCGCGGGGGTCGTCGCCACCGGCGCCGGGATCTGGCAGACCCAGCGGCAGCACGGAGCGCTGCTCGAATCGCGCGCCACGCTCGATCGCACGATGCGCTACGGGTTCATCATGGGGGGCCTGTTCCTGTTGTGCATGGCCGTGCTCCTGTGGCTGTCCCGCTACACCATGCTCGTGCGGCCCGGGGAGGTGTTGGCCGGTGCGGGCGAGGCGGCGCGGCGCATCGACATCCCCACCCGTGGCGTGGCGGCGGTCGTCCTGGCGCTGCTCTCGGTGGGGCTCATGCTCTTGAGCATCACGCCCATTCGTCGCCGGGTCAGCGTCACCCGCGTCGGTGCCGCCGCAATCGCAGGCGCCGCCGTGTGGGCGGTGACCGGCCTGGCGCTGACCGTGCTTGCCAGCCCGTGGTGGCTGGTGCTCACCATCCCGGCCGTCGCCGCCATCGTGCTGCTGGTCGGCCGGCGTTCCGAGCGCTGGGCCCGCCAGGACATCCCGCTCTGGGCGGTCCCGGTGTTCTGCGGCGCGTCCGCCATCGTGCTGGCGGCCATCGGTCCGGTTGGAGCACTCCTCAACGACGCCATCGTGCTGCGCGGCAACACGCTCGAGGTGGAGCGCGAAAACCTGGGCAACACGCTGTCGTCGACACGCACGGCCACCGGGTTGGACCAGGCCGCCGTACGGCGGGCCACGTACCGCCCGGGAGGCGTCACCCAGGCGGCCATCCAGAGCGCGCCCGCGTCGGTCGATTCGCTGCGCTTCCTCGACG
>JAGRHX010001253.1 GCA_020444775.1 Gammaproteobacteria bacterium | reverse complement strand
CGACTGGGAGTATAGGACCGACTGGCGCCCCGGTGAGCGTAATCGCCTCGCTCATCGATCCCGGATTCGGCAATCCGAGCGGACAGGGTGAGCAGACCGGTAATCGGAGTAACCGGCTGCCGTATGTGGCGGCATCGAAACCCGCCGGCTCATACGCCACACGACCGAAGACAGCGGTCCAGGAAGTCCCAGCGCGCAGCCACCGTGGCGGCACCGACCATGGCATGCTCATCGTCGACGAACTGCACCTGAAAACGTCGCGCCAGGGCGGCGAAGCTCGCGTGCGCGTTGGCGTCCATCCAGCAATCGGCGCTGCCGACCTGCAGAAGCACCCGCTCCGGTGGGATTTCGCGCAGTGATCGGGTCAGGTCCAGGCTCGCGAGCTCGGCGATGCGTGGCAGATCCTCCGGCCGCGGCAGGCTGGCCCGGAAGCGACGCGCCGAGGGATGCTGCCCATGCCGTCTGAACACGCTCAGCTCGGGAATCGCGCCGGTCAGCACCAGACCGTGGAAGTCCGCCCGCCGCCTGGCCCACCAGGCCAGCAGACTGCCGCCCAGATTGCGCCCGATCCCCAGCAGCGGACGCGCCGGACCCGTCGTCGAACGAGCCTCGTCCGATGGCCGGACCCGGGCTTCGCTCAGCACCGCGTCTATACGCGCGGCCAATCGATCGTAGTGGTCACGCGCCGCGTCGATGGGATGACCCGACCACGATCCATATTCGATGAGGTGGACGTTCAGATCACGCCTTCGCGCTTCGTTCAAGTCCGCTTCGAATGTCAGCGCGTCGGCCCCCGGCACCAGGATGAGGTCCGCGCGACCGGATCTAGCTTCGTTCATTCAGCCCGGGTTCCCGTTCGCTTCGATCTCGCCAAGCGTGACGATAAGCACATGTTCGCCTCCCCGCCAGTGCAGAACAATCGTTGCGATCCTAAAGCTTTGGCCGGAAACGCCCGCTCAACTGTTCGACTGCCCTCGGCCGGGAAAGCGTAACCGGACCCGGGTCGATGACCCTCCCCGGCACGCGCGCCCGAATGCTCGAGGTAGTCGCACCACCGCTACAGGCACGACAAGAAACCGGGCGCATTCGTTCGCGAGAATGCAGCCACGAACCAGAGAAGTATTCAGCAATGCTGAGTATCAACACGAACCTGGCCTCACTAGGCGCGCAGCGCTCATTGAACATGAGCCAGTCGAGCCTGGAGCGAAGCGTCCAGCGGCTCTCGACCGGTCTGCGCGTGAACGGCGCGTCGGACGATGCCGCCGGACTCGCCATTGCCGAGCGCATGACCTCGCATGTTCGAGGCAACACCGTTGCGATCCGCAATGCCAATGACGGGGTCTCGATGCTGCAGGTGGCCGATGGCGCGCTCGCCGAGATCACACGCGACCTGCAACGGATCCGTGACCTCGGTGTGCAGGCGGCCAATGGCACCAACTCGGATTCGGACCGACTGGCCATCGAGAATGAGATAACCCAGCTGCTCGAGAACATAGACCAGACCGCGAAGACCACGCAGTTCAACGGTCGCAGCCTGTTCGACGCAGGCTCCGGAAATGCCTCGAACCTCGATGAGAACGAAAAGGCCGCGCTGCTGTCCCTGCACACCTTCGCGCTGCGCGCCTCCGAGCAACGCATCAAGACCTACTACGGGATCGATGGCAACAACGCCAACCTGGCGGTCGAGCTGCGCACCTTCACCGATGGTGCCGGCAACACCGCGGCCCGTGTAGGCTCCTCGGTCAATACCACCACCAACGTTGCAACCCAGCACACGATGCAGGTGGACATGGCCGACTTCACACCACCGAATCTTCCAAACGGCGGCAACGCGCCGTTCTACAACGACCGCATCATCATGCACGAGATGGTGCATGCGGTGATGGG
>JAGRHX010000080.1 GCA_020444775.1 Gammaproteobacteria bacterium | reverse complement strand
TCAGGCAGACCTTGGCGGTGGTGCCACCCATGTCGAAGGACAGCACCTCGCTGGCGTCGATCTCGCGCGCCACCTCGGCGGCCAGGATGGCGCCGCCGGCGGGCCCCGATTCGACCAGTCGCACCGGGAATCGCAGCGCGGTATCGAGCGTGGTCAGACCACCGCTGGACATCATCAGCAACAGTGGACAGCCGAAGCCACGCGACCTCAGCCTCGCGTCGAGCTGGCTGAGATATCGCGCCATCAGGGGCTGGATATAGGCGTTGGCGCAGGCGGTGGACATACGCTCGTACTCGCGTATCTCCGGACACACCTCACTGGACAGGGTGATGGCCAGATCCGGTCGCGCGGCATGCAGGATCTCGGCGACACGCTGCTCGTGCTCGGGCGCGCGATAGGCGTGCAGCAGCGCCACCGCGACGCTTTGCACCTCGGCGCGATCCAGGGACTCGATCAGCGCCCTCACCGACGGCTCGTCGAGCGGGATCAGCACCTCGCCGTCCGCCGCGACGCGCTCACGCACCCCGAAACGCAGGTCCCTCGGCACCAGCGGCGCCGGCTTGTGGATGGCGATGTCGTACTGGTCGAAGCGGTTCTCGTAGGCCATCTCCACCGAATCGCGAAAGCCCTCGGTGACGATCAGCGCGGTCCGCGCGCCCTTGCGCTCGATGATGGCATTGGTGCCGAGAGTCGTGCCGTGGATGATGAGAGCCACGTCATCAGGCGTTCGTCCCGCTTCGCCGAGCACGCTGTCGATGCCCTCGAGCACGCCCAGCTCCGGCGCGCTCGGCGTGGTCAGGACCTTGCCTGTGATGTGCCGACCGTCGCTCTCGAGCGCGACATCGGTGAAGGTGCCACCGATATCGACCGCGAGCCGCACCGAACCCCGACCGCTCGCCGTCCGCGCGCCTGTGCTCATAACCGATCTCGTCCTCGCTTTGGAATGGTCATGGCCAACGTTTCACACGTGACAGCAGCTGTCGCGGGTGAAACGCCCGAAGCGCAAAGACTATACGTAAGGCCGTCGCCATTACCATGGCCGCCCGTGCCGATTCGCCAGAGCCGGGACGCACTCTCCGCGCGCCGCGCCGCCGGCGGCGATGGTCCCGGGCAAACGTGGGCGCGGACACAATTCCTGACCACACAGCCCGCCCCAGCGTGGTTGGCACGCCAAACTGTGATCCAGTTAGCCGAAGCCGCTGCAAGGTCACTTGAATCCAGCGCCCGGACCGCCGTTGACTGGAAATGCGCGGCCATCAACGCACCGCTCACGCCGTGCGAGCGCCGGTTGCAAGCCCCGCGTACCGCGCCCGGTGCCGGAACCAACAGGGGGACTGGTGTCGGGGCAATGGCCATTCATCCCGAACGTCATCCCGAAGGCGATACCCGCTCCCGAGAAGACATCCCGAAGAACATCCAGGACCCTTGACGTGAATCCAAGCATCCCAAACCGACGCAAGCGCCCGCGCATCCTTCGCCGCGACGAGATGTTGGCAAGCTTCTGCCTCGAAGGTGAAGACGCGGTCGAACAGGCCGTGGTCACGCATTGTCAGGCCCAGGACGCGTCACCGGACGGGATCGGTATCATCAGCCGCCGCGAGGCCGCACCGGGGATCCGCGTCGATTTGTGGATCGACTTCGCAGGCTTTCCGCGCAAGCTCTATCTGAGCGGCGTGGTCGGCAACTGTGTGCCCACCGAGACCCACGGGCGATTCCGGCTCGGCATCGCGTTGCGCAACGAGCACGGCACCGACATCAACGAATGGCGCAGCATGATGCTGGCGGTGGCCGACTCGCCGCATCATCTGATGCTGCTGGCCTGAACGAGCCGCGCGGGTTGCGCGCGCGGAACTACCAGGGGTGGGTACGGCCGTCCCAGGTGTAGAAGCCGCCGCTGTGCGACGCGCTCAGTGAGCCGACCAGGGCATAGATTCCTGCCGCGCTCTCGGCCGCCGATATGGACGCCGACGGTCCGCCCATGTCCGTGCGCACCCAGCCCGGGTGCACCACCACGCCGGTGACGCCACGCTCGGCCCAAGCGGGTGCAGCGGCACGTAGCGCATCGTTGAGCGCCGCCTTCGAATCGCCGTAGTCGCCGAGGCTGCCGCTGCGCCCCTGGCGGGCGCCGAGCTGGCTGCTGACAAGAACGATGCGACCGTTACGTGCCCGAGCCACGGCATCGAGCAGCGCCTCGGCGACGCGCATCGGCGCACGCGCGTTGACCGCCATCACCGTCTCACGGTCGTAGCTGCGACGCCCCTTGCTCATGATCCCTGCGTTATGGATGAGCACATCCAGCGAACGATGCTCGAAGGCCGCGCGCAGCCGCTCGATCTGGCCGTCGTCCCTGACATCCAGCCCGTGCAAGGTGATGTCGCCGTCCAACCTGGCCAGCGCGCCCGGCGTGCCGGGGTCACGCAGCGTCGCGTGCACCTGCCAGCCAGCAGCGGCGAAACGCTCGACCAGGGCCAGACCGATACCACGACTGGCGCCGACCACCAGCACCGATTCCTGCTCAGCCAAGCAGCACCTCCGCCTGACGCAGTCGCGCCTCGATGTCTATCCCCTGCGGACAGACCGCCGCCGCCGCGCGCAGCGCACTGCCGCTCGAGCGGCGGGCCGCTGCCGGCAGATCCCGGTACAGGGCCCGCGCCCGCTCGGTCTTGCCATAGCATTCGTAGTAGCTGAGATAGCGCAGACTGTCGGCGATTGCGACCTGGCCACCGGCCGCCGCCTCGCACAGGTGGCTGCAGCCCACGCAGGCATGACAGGCGGTCAGATGGGCGAGCTGGTTGAGCTGATGCGCCTCCTGGGCGCTGAGCGGCTGCTCGCTGCGCGCCGCGGCGACGTTCTCACGCACCCGCTGCACGTTGTCCATCTCCGAGCAGATGGAGGTGATTCGCTCGTCGGCCCATACCGATTTGAGCTTGGCCTGACCGAGCGTGAAATCCCGTGACTTGAACTCTACGACCTTCTCCAGATCGGCCGGCACCGAGCCCATGGTCTTCATCGCCAGCAGACCGATACCGGCCTTGTGGCAGCGATCCATGGCCAGGTTCAGCTCGCGGTCGCCATAGCGTCTGAAGTTGTAACGCAACAATATCGCATCGACACCGCCGACCCGGGCGGCCTTGTCGAGCAGCTCCACCACGTTGCCGTCATGGCAGGAGAAGCCGAAGAAGCGGATTCGCCCTTCACGTTTCAGCCGCTCGGCCGCGCGCAGGTACTCGGGCTCGAGCTTGGCCGCGTCACGAATGCCATGCATCAGATACAGATCGAGATAATCCGTCTGCAGCTCATCCAGCGCCTTGCCGGCATCCTCGATCATCCGCTCGGGCGAATAGGCACCCGATTTCGAGGTCAGCCAGAGCTTCGAGCGATCACCGATTTGACCGAGGAAGGTCGCTATGGCCCGGTGCGAGGAACCCCAGCCGTAGGACAAGGCCGTGTCGAACCAGTCCACCCCCATGCTGAAGCACCGATGCATCACCTTGTCGTAACGCTCGTCCAGATCCTGTGATGTGCCCAGATGCAGGATCGGCAGGCTCACGCCGGTGCGGCCGAGCACCCTGCGCGGCACCGCCGCGCCGGGTCGGGCCTGCGCGAGCCTGCTCTGGCCCACACCATCGCTCGCGGCGCGCGCCAGCGGGACACCCGCGCCGAGCGCGCCGGCGGCAAGACCGGCCTTGATCAGCTGACGCCTGGGGGGTCTGTACTCCTCGCTCATGCTCTACTCCCTGGATACTCCACCTCACGGAAACGATCCGCAGGCGACCGTGAACGATGGCGACGCCCGGGTCAGGCGCCCGTGATCAGACCGGTCGGGCCGGTGTTCTGGACTTGAGCAGCAGCCTGCGTTCCGCGGAGCGGCTCTCGCCGACCGCGGTGATGTAGACCGCCGGCTGGTCCTGCACCGGACACTCGGTCTCACAGATACCACAGCCGATGCACAGGTCGGGGACGATGAACGGCTTGTTCAGCACCACCAGATTGCCGAACACGTCCTTGACCTCCTCGTCGCGCGTCTGGATGGCCTTGGGCGCGACCGGGCAGACCTCCTCGCAGACCACGCAGGGGG
>JAGRHX010000079.1 GCA_020444775.1 Gammaproteobacteria bacterium | reverse complement strand
TGTCCTTCGACATGGGTGGCACCACTGCCAAGGGCGCCTTGATCCGTGGCGGCCGGGCGTTGCGCCGCTACGAGTTCGAGGTGGCGCGGGTGCACGAGTTCAAGCAGGGTAGTGGGTTGCCGCTGCGTATCCCGGTCATCGACATGATCGAGATCGGTGCCGGCGGCGGCTCCATCGCCAGCCTGGACGAGCGCAACCTGCTAAAGGTAGGCCCGGCCAGTGCCGGGGCGGAGCCGGGACCGGCCTGCTACGCCCAGGGCGGTGAGCTGCCGACCTTGACCGACGCCAACGTGACGCTCGGCTATCTGCAGCCACAGGCCTTTCTCGGCGGCCGTATGACGCTGGATGCCGACGCCGCGCGTCAGGCGATCGCCACCGGGATCGCACAACGCTCGGATCTGGAGATCACCCGAGCCGCCTGGGGCATACACGAGGTGATCAACGAGGATGTGGCGCGCGCATTCCGCGTGCATGCCTCGGAGCTGGGTTTCGACTACAGACGCTGTGCGATGGTCGCCTTTGGCGGCTCCGGACCAGCCCATGCCCTGCGCATCGCACGCAAGCTGCGTATCCCCAAGGTGATCTTTCCGGTCGGGGCCGGGGTGATGTCGGCGATCGGTCTGCTCACCGTGCCGATCTCGTTTGCCACCTTGCGTTCGGCACGCGTCCGGCTCACCGAGCTCGATACCCAAGGCTTGCACGCGGGCTTTGCGTCAATCGAAGACCAGGCGGCACGGATGCTCGAACAGGCCGGTGTCGAGCCCGAGTCGATCGTGATCGAGCGGCGTCTGGACATGCGCTTCTACGGTCAGGGTCACGAGGTCGAGGTGTCGTTGCCGGCGGACGTGCGGGTCGAGCAGCTTGCCGAGCTGTTCGTCCGAACCTATGCGCAGACCTTTGCCGCCACTCCGCTGGACGCCGAGATCGAGATCGTCAACTGGAAGATCGAGGCAAGTGGTCCCGAGCCGGGTTTCGTCTCCCACTATCAAGCCTCGGCGCCGCGCCGCGATACCTCGCCGGCCGCCGATCCAGGTCCCGCAGTGCCGACCATGACGACCCGGATCTTCGACCCACTGGCGCAAACCTTCGTCGACTGTCCGGTACACGAGCGTGAGGCACTGATTGCCGGCGCCTGGGTGGAAGGCCCCGCGCTTATCCAGGAGCGCGAGGCGACCACCGTGCTGGGCGTAGGCGAACGGCTGCAGGTGGACACGCACGGCAACCTGGTCGCCATCTTGAGCGCCAACTCGGACAGTGAGCGGGCCAGGTCATGAGCTGTTGCACGGTTGCAGCGGGCGCGAGCCCCGCTGCCAGACGCATGACGGAGAAATGATGACATGAGCGATTACGACCCGGTCAGCCTCAAGATCTTGTGGGATCGTCTGGTGGCCATTGCCGATGAGCTGGTGCTGTCGCTGGTGCGCACCTCGTTCTCGATGAACGTTCGCGAGGGCTACGACCTGTCATGCATGATTTTCGACGCGCGTGGCCGACTGCTCACCCAGGGCAGCTACTCGGTGCCGTCGTTCACGGGCACCGCGCCGCAGACCATGGCACATATGCTCCGCGTGTTTCCGCCCGACACGCTGCGACCGGGTGATGTGATCATGACCAACGATCCCTGGATCGGCACCGGTCACCTGTTCGACATCAACGTCATGCGGCCGGTGTTCCGGGGCGAGGAGCTGGTCGGCTTCACCATGAGCGTGACACATCTGCCGGACATCGGTGGCAAGGGCATGGCCTCTGATTGCACCGAGATCTACCACGAGGGACTACGTCTACCCGTGTGCAAGCTCGCCGACGCCGGCGTGCTCAACAGCTTGTTGCTGGATCTCATCCGAATCAACGTGCGTGTCCCGGAGCAGACGGTCGGCGACCTGATGGCCAACGTGGCCTGCAACGAGGTCGGCGGCCGCGCCCTGCTCGAATTCATGGACGAGTACGGACTCGATGAGATTCAGTCACTGTCCGATGCGGTCAACGCCAGCGCGGAGTCCGCGATGCGCGAGCGTATCGAGGCCATACCGGATGGCGTGTACCACAATGCCATCGACATCGAAGGGCCCGGCCGACCGATCCGTCTGGCGGCTACGCTTACGCTACGAGGCAGTGATGTGCACATCGATTTCGCCGGCACCGATGGGCCGGTGAGGGCCTCCATCAACGTGCCGATGTGCTACACGCGGGCGCAGGCCAACTACGTGATCAAGTGCCTGACCATACCGGCCCTGCCCAACAACGAGGGGGCAATGCGACCGATCACGATTGCCGCGCCCGACGATTGCATTCTCAATGCCCAGCCGCCCTGGCCGACCGGCGGCCGCCATTCGGTCGGTCACTTCGTGGTGCCGCTGCTGATGGGAGCCCTGGCGCAGGCGCTTCCAGACAAGGTGCAGGCCGACTCGGCGATGATGAACGTGTTCAGCGTCAAGGGTCGGCACAGCAACGGCGAAGAGGTCTCAAGCCTGTTCTTCCTGGCCGGTGGCCTGGGTGCGATGCAGGGTCTGGATGGTCGCGCGGTGACCCCGGCGCCCTCGAACATGACCGTGGTGCCGACCGAGGTCTGGGAGAACCGCACCTCGATGACCATCGAGAAGCGCGAGCTGCTGGCCGATACCGGCGGCGCTGGTCGCTGGCGCGGCGGCCCGGGTCAGGAGGTGGTGCTGCGCAATGACAGCATCCACCCCTTCGAGATCGCCTTGATGGGACAGCGCACCGAGTTCCCCGCCCTGGGTCTGGCCGGTGGCGGGTCGGGCAGCCTGCGCAGCTACGAGCTGAACGGCGAGCCGGTCGACCCCAAGGCTCGTATCGAGCTCAAACCAGGCGACCGCCTGCGGATGCGCGAGGCGGGCGGCGGCGGTTACGGTGATCCGGCCGAGCGGGATCCCAAGGCCCTGCTCGATGACCGCGCACGCGGCCACGTCAGCGGTTGAGGCGCGCGGCGAGTCCGAGGATCGCTCAGGGTGGCGGCGCCGCCAGGATCTCCAA
>JAGRHX010001252.1 GCA_020444775.1 Gammaproteobacteria bacterium | reverse complement strand
ATGGGGCCCGGCATGATGGGGCAGGGCATGATCGGACCCGGAATGATGGATCCGGGCATGATGGGCCACGGCATGATGCACGGTGGCGTCGGTCACTGGCGTGGCGACCGGTCGTTCTCGGCGGACGAGATCCGGCGGGTGATCGATGGCCAGATTGCACTTCGAGGGTTGCAGCGGCTCAAGGTCGGTGCCGTCGAAGCCGCAGATGATTCCACCTATACGGTGGACATCGTGACTTCGGATGACTCCCTCGCGTTGCGTCTCACCGTCGACAAGGCCACCGGTCGGATCCTGTCGATGGAATGACGCAGGGGAATGGTGCAGGGTGTGAAGCGGCCCGTCCCGATGACAGGCCGTGCTCGTGCCCGGCTCATTGCGGGCGCCCCGGGTGTTCCCGGGGTGTCCTGTTTGGCCGGGTCACGCTGATTGTCAGAATACTGAGAACACACGGCGAGAGGATGTCGGTGACTGCAGGTACGACTCGCACGATTGCTCGAATCATCAGCTTGATGCTGATGCTGTCGGCGTTTGTGCCAGTCGCCGTGACTGCCAGATCGACATCGCCGATTGACCACCATGTCGCCGCACATCACCAGACGGCGGCGGATGATGTGGTATCGGTCTCGGGCGCGGACCAGTCGAACGCAGGCGATTGCCCCACTGGCTGTCTCAACGATCACGCTGGCTTCTGTCCAAGCGATTGTCGTGATCCTGACACACTCGTGCATTGCTCGGGCCAGGCCTACCCGTGCGTTACGTGTGTATGCATCGACCTTGCCCCCGCGTCCTGGCCGATCGTGCGAACCAGCGTCCTCCTGCGGCTGTCCGTCGATGGCCGCCCTCGTTTCGTGACCCTTGGTCACGAGCCGCCGCTGAGGCCACCACGCGCCTGATCACCTGCACGCGCGTCGACACTTCCCTGGCATCAGCGCCACGCTGAGGCTCGGTCGGTGCGGGTGCGCGCGCATCCGATCCGCGAATTCCAGCGACTACATTCCTCAAATCACAGCAACGATCCGTTCGTGCCGTGGTTGCTGTCATGTGACCAACAACCGAATGATCCGCAATTGGAGAGACTCGTCGATGAAATCCCACGACCCTATTGGCATCGGTGCACGGAACCTTGCCCTGCTGGTCCTTTGTGGCGCGTTGAGCGCCCCGCTCTACGCCGCTGGCTCACACGCTGGCGGTCACGGCCATGGTCAATCGAGCATGCACGGTGACGGGCATCATGACAAAGGGGGCCACCACGACTTCGGCGCGGCCGGCCAGCCGGGTAAGTCGGAGGACGTATCGCGCACCATCGAGATCACCTTGTTCGACAACTATTACGAGCCTGAGAAGGTCACCGTCTCGGCCGGGGAGACCGTCCGCTTTCGGGTGACCAATCGTGGCCAGCTGGTGCACGAGTTCAATATCGGCGTGCCGGCCATGCACCGCGAGCATCAAAAAGAGATGCTGGAGATGATGCAGCACGGTGCCCTGCTACCCGATCGCATCGATCACGAGCGGATGAAGATGGACATGGGCGGCGGCAAGACCATGCAGCACGACGATCCGAACAGCGTCCTGCTCGAGCCTGGAAAGTCCGGTGAGGTGATCTGGAAGTTCACGAACGCGGCGACGATCGAATTCGCCTGCAACGTGCCGGGTCATTACGAGGCTGGCATGGTCGGCCGGTTCCACTTCGAGTAGCGGCCATGAGGCGGCGTCAATCGACGCTGCCCGTACGTGGAGAATCCACACGATGACCAACATTTCTTCGTTCCTTGTCGGGAGGGGCTGTCGATTCGTGGCGCTGATGCTCATCGCGCTGCTCGCATCGGCGTCGGCATCAGCCGGGATCTACAAACTGACCGTCGATCCCGTGCAGATCGATACCGGCGGGTTCACACGAACCGGTATCGGCTACAACGGCAAGACGCCAGGCCCGGTGCTGCGCTTCGCCGAAGGTGAGGAGGTCACCATCGAGGTGACCAACAATCTCAACGAGTCCACGTCGATCCACTGGCACGGCCTCGTCCTGCCCTTCGAACAGGATGGGGTCCCGGGCATCAGCTATCCCGGTATTGCACCGGGTGAGACCTTTACCTATCGATTTCCGATCAAACAGTCAGGTACATACTGGTTCCATAGCCACTCCGGGTTCCAGGAGCCCGATGGTGCATACGGCGCGATCGTCATCGAGCCCCAGCAACGAGAGCCGTTCCGATACGACCGCGAGTACGTCGTGCAGCTCACAGACACGCACCCGCATGCCGGGCACCGGGTGTTCCGGAATCTGAAGATGATGCCCGACTACTACAATCGTAAGCAGCGTACTGCGCGTGACTTCTTTCGCGATGTTCAGGAGCAAGGGCTTGCGGCGACCCTCGCCGATCGTTCGGCGTGGGGTGACATGCGCATGATGCCGACCGACATCGAGGACGTGCAGGGCTTCACCGGGCTCATCAATGGCAAGGGACCGGAACAGAACTGGACCGGCTTGTTCTCGCCCGGTGAGCGTGTGCGTCTGCGTATCATCAATTCGTCGGCGATGACCTATTTCGACGTACGCATCCCGGGTCTGGAGATGCTCGTCGTCCAGGCGGACGGCAATAACGTGCAGCCGGTCAAGGTCGACGAGCTGCGTATCGCGGTCGCCGAGACCTATGACGTGATCGTGCGGCCAACCGAGGAACGCGCCTACACGATATTCGCCGAATCCATGGGCCGTAGCGGTTATGCACGGGGCACGCTGGCGCCTCGCCAAGGCATGCGTGGAGAGATGCCAGAGCGGCGTCAGGCGGGTCTGCTGACCATGGCCGACATGGGGATGTCCCACGAAGGCATGGACCATGCGGCGATGGGTCATGCGATGCCGGCCCC
>JAGRHX010000078.1 GCA_020444775.1 Gammaproteobacteria bacterium | reverse complement strand
GCGGTGACCGACTTGCCCGAGCCGCTCTCGCCGACCAGCGCGAGGGTCTCTCCGGCGTGCAGGTCGAAGCTCACCCCACGTACCGCGTCCACCGTGCTCTCGCCGCGACCGAATCGCACGCGCAGGTCGCGCACCTGCAACAATGGCAGGGCGGTGGCGTCGGTGTCGTCGTGACCGGGCATCTCAGGCGAAGGTCTTGCGTGGATCGAAGGCGTCGCGGACCGCTTCGCCGACGAACACCAGCAGGCTGAGCATCACGGTCAGCACCACGAACGCGGTGATCCCCAGCCACGGTGCCTGCAGATTGGTCTTACCCTGGGCGAGCAGCTCACCCAGCGAGGGAGAGCCGGCCGGCAGGCCGAAGCCGAGGAAGTCCAGGCTGGTCAGAGTGGTTATCGATCCGTTGAGGATGAACGGCATGAAGGTCAGGGTCGCGACCATCGCGTTCGGTAACAGGTGGCGAAACATGATCGTGACGTCCGAGACACCCAGGGCCTTGGCCGCGCGCACGTACTCGAAATTGCGCGCGCGCAGAAACTCGGCGCGTACCACCCCGACCAGGGCCATCCAGCTGAACAGCAGCATCAGACCGAGCAGCCACCAGAAGTTGGGTTGCACGATGCTGGCGAGGATGATGAGCAGATACAAGGTCGGTAGCCCCTGCCAGACCTCGATGAAGCGCTGGAACAGCAGATCGAGGACGCCACCGAAGTAACCCTGCACCGCTCCGGCCGCGATGCCCACGATCGAGCTCAGCACCGTGAGTGTCAGGCCGAACAGCACCGAGATGCGGAATCCATAGATGAGCCTGGCCGCCACATCACGCCCGGCATCGTCGGTGCCGAACAGATTGTGCAGGCTGGGCGGTGCCGGGTGCGGCGTGTCCAGATCCTTCACGGTCGTGTCGTATCGATAGGGGATGGGTGGCCACAGCATCCAGCCCTTCGCCGAGATCAGGTCCTGCACGTACTCGTCGGTATAGTCGGCGGCGGTCGGGAACTCGCCGCCGAACTCGGTCTCGGCATAGTCGAACAGCACCGGCACGTAGAACTCGCCGTCGAAGCGGATCAGCAGCGGTCTGTCATTGGCGACGAAGTCGGCGAACAGGCTGACCAGGAACAGCGCGCTGAACAGCCAGAAGGCGACATAGCCACGCCGATTGGCGCGAAAGTTCGCAAGCCGTCTGCGATTTATCGGACTGAGTGGCATGCAGTGGCTTCGCTATGAGACGACGGGTCGGAAATCGATCGGCATTGCTGCATCGGCTCGAACTCAGCTCGCTCGCTTTTCGAAGTCGATACGTGGATCGACCACAACGTACATGAGATCGCCGAGCAGATTCATGAGCAGCCCGAGCAGGGTGAAGACATAGAGGGTTGCGAACATCACCGGATAGTCACGGCCGATGGCGGCCTCGAAGCCGAGCAGACCGAGACCGTCGAGCGAGAAGATGACCTCGATGAGCAGGCTGCCGGTGAACAGGATGCCGATGAACGCGCTCGGGAACCCAGCGATGATCAGCAGCATCGCGTTACGGAACACGTGCTTCCACAGCACCCCGGCCTCGCTGTTGCCCTTGGCGCGGGCAGTGACCACGTACTGCTTGTTGATCTCGTCGAGAAAGGAGTTCTTGGTCAGCATGGTGAGCGTCGCGAAGCCGCTGATGACCAGCGCGGTGATGGGCAGACAGATGTGCCAGAGATAGTCCTTGATCCTGCCGAAGGTATCGAGCTCGTCGAAGTTGGAGGAGGTCAGACCACGTAGCGGAAACCAGTCCAGGTAGCTGCCGCCCGCGAGCAGCACCACCAGCAGGATCGCGAACAGGAAGGACGGCACCGAGTAGCCGACGATGACCACCGCGCTGCTCCACACGTCGAACGGCGAGCCGTCGCGCACGGCCTTGACGATACCGAGTGGGATCGAGATCAGATAGACCAGCAGCGTGGTCCACAGACCGAGCGAGATCGACACCGGCATCTTCTCCAGCACCAGGTCGA
>JAGRHX010001251.1 GCA_020444775.1 Gammaproteobacteria bacterium | reverse complement strand
GCGAGACCATGCCGCCATAGCCGGCGGCGAGATCCAGACTGATGGCGAGGATCGCGAACACCGCGATCTCGGCGACGATCTCCTTGCCGAAGTAGCCGGCCTCCAGCGCATACAGGCACAGGGCGAGGAAGCACGACAGCGCCAGCACGTGGCGTAGCCAGAAGCTCGGATTCACGCCACCCCCGATCGGGCGCTGAACAACCCTTGCGGTCTGAGCAACAACACCAGCAGCAGCAAGGCGTACATGATGATGCTGGCGAACTCAGGCACCAGCACCCGTCCGAAGGTCAGGGTCGCGGCGACCAGCAAGGAGCCCAGCATCGCGCCGCGCAGGCTGCCCAGGCCACCGACCACCACCACCACCAGGGTCTGGACCAGTATCGCCACCCCCATGCCGGGCTCGGCCGAGAACGCCGGCAGAGCGACGATGCCGGCGAGCCCGGCCAGCCCGCAACCGAGCAGGAAGACATTGAAGAAGGTCCGCTCCACGTCGATGCCCAGACAGCTCGCCATCTCCGCGTCATCGACACCGGCACGTACCTCGGCGCCCAGCCGGGTGTGCTCGAGCAGCGCGTACAGGGCGGCGAACACCAGAAGACCGACCGCGATGATGAACAGCCTGTAGGCGGGATAGGTCTGCCCCAGCACCTGCACGCTGCCGCTGAACGGGAGATCCCCGGTCAGGCCCAGCGGGTCGCTACCCCACAGCAGACGCATCCCGTCCATCAGCACGAAGATCAGCCCGAAGGTCACCAGCACCTGGCGCATCGGCCCGGCTCTGCGCATGCGACTTATCAGGGTGGCATAGAGCACGGCTCCGATCAGCGCGACGGCCACCGGCGCGAACACCAGCGCCAGCCAGAAGCTGTCCAGATGCCGGGCAATGCTGTAGCCAATGAAGGCACCCAGCGCATAGAACGAGCCATGCGCCAGGTTGACGAAGTTCATCAGCCCCAGGATCACGCTCAGCCCGACCGAGAGCAGGAACAGCAGCATCGCCAGCTGCAGCGTGTTGAGTGTCTGGATGATCCAGAAGCCGCGATCGAGCAGAACGACATCGAACATGAATGCAGGAGAACCCGAATAGGACCCGAGCACTGGCGGGGCAGACGCAGACGGCGAGGGTTTGGCCTCAAAGCTTCACGGAGACAGGTTCCGGCGGCCATGGCGCACGGCTGCCGGAACGTCCAGCTGCAGATGAGCGCTCAGAGCACGCAGCCGTTGACCTCGTCGCGCACGTTCTCGACGGTGCTCAGAACGCGCTGGTTGACCTTGCCGTCCGCGAACTCGTTGCGGAAGATGTAGATGTTCTGGACCACGTTGTTGGTCGCCGGATCGAGCTGCAGGGGCCCGCGCGGCCCGTCGAAGCGGATCCTGGCAAGAGCATGTTTGAAGGCCTGCTTGTCACCGCCGGAGTCCTTGATGGCCTGTGCGATCAAATGCGCGGCGTCGTAGCCCTGCACCGCGAACTCCGAACCCACCTTGCCGTAGGCCGCCTGGTAGGCGGATTGGAAACGCCGGTTCTCCTCGGTGTCCAGGCTGGGCACGTAGTGCAAGGAGGCGATCACCCCGTCAGCCGCCTGCCCCTGCACGTGCACGTACGCGGCCGAGGTCAGGAATCCCGCGCCGTACAGCGGTACCGACTCGGCCAGGCCGAACTGGGCGTACTGCTTGACGAAGGCGATCGCGGCGCTGCCTGCGAAGAAGGTGAACAAGGCGTCCGCCCCGGAGGTCTTGACCGCGGACAGATAGGCACCGTAGTCCTTGGTGCCCTGCAACGGCGGATAGGCCTCGCCGACGATCTCACCTCCAGCGGCGACGAACGGCTTGCGGAAGGCTTCCATCATCTGATGGCCGGCGGCGTAGTCGGGGGCCATCAGATAGACCTTCTTGATCCCCTGAGCGGCCATCCACGGCCCCATCGGTCGGGTGATCTGGCCATTCGAGAACGACACCCGGATCAGATAGGGGCTGCACTTCTCGCCGGTCATGGTGTCGTTGCCGGCGTTCGCCACCACCACCGGCGTCTGCGAACCGTGCGCCAGGTCGCGCACCGCGCCGAGCACTGCCGACGAGACGATACCGGCGATCACGTCCACCTTGTCCTGCAACACCATCTTCTTGGCCTTGGCCAGACCGACCGCCGGCTTCGCCTCGGTGTCCTCGCGCAGCAGCGAGACGCTGTGATCGCCCAGGTCGGCGCCGAAATGCTCCAGCCCCAGCTTGAAACCGTTCTCGATGTGCGAGCCGAGGCCCGCGTAGACACCCGAGAACGGTAGCAGCAGCCCGACCTTGTATTCGGCAGCGCGCGCCGGCGCGCCGGTCAGCAACAGTGACAATGCAATGGCCAGTCCCGGCAAGGCACGCTGTGTGAACAAGCCCTTCATATGTTCCTCCCCAATGAAATCGAGCTCGTGCATCGTCGCCGTGGTTGTCGATGATGACGGGCAGTGGCGGGCCCGACGCCGCCGCGGCCGCGCGCAGACGTGTCAGGTCGTTGGAT
>JAGRHX010001250.1 GCA_020444775.1 Gammaproteobacteria bacterium | reverse complement strand
CCAGCGCCAGGTTCATGCCGGCGCCGGCGGCCGCGCCGTTGACCGCGGCGATGATCGGCTTGGGGATGGCTCGAAACCGTCCGACCAGCTCGCTGGCGACGCGCAGCCGTTCGCGTAGAACCGTGGTGTCATCGTCGGCCTGCAGCTTCTCCATGCTGGCGATGTCGCCGCCGGCGCAGAAGGCCCGGCCGGTGCCGGTGACGATGATGCATCGCACCCGTGGATCGGCGTCTGCTTCGTCCAGACGTTCGAGCAGCGCCTCGCGCATGCCGTCGCCGAAGGCATTCATGACCTCGGGTCGGTTCAATGTGATGGTCGCGATGTGCTCGCCAGTCTCGTAGAGGATCGTGTCGCTGCTCATGGTGGTTCCCGGTGTCGTTTCCGTGTGCTGGCGGTGATGTGCACCTCGGCCATCGGCCGCGGCGGACATCAAAGGCTGGACGCTGCGCGTCTCAGCCGAGCGGAATGCCGCGCAGCAATCCGGCGCGCTGACGCATGCCCTCCAGCAGCAAGCCTATGTCGTTGCCGGAGAGCACGAAGCGCGCGCCCATGCGCACGTAGCGACGCATCGCCGACTCGTCGTAGATGCCACCGAAGCCGGCTGTCACCCCGTGTCGTCGGCAGGCGGCGAAGGCGTGCTCGAACAGCGCTACCAGCTTCGGGTGCTCGGGCTGCGCGGGCAGACCGAGCTGCATACCGAGGTCGTTGGCGCCGAGCAGCATCACGTCCACACCGGGCGTCGCGGCGATCGCGTCGGCCTCCTGCAGCGCCTCGGGCGATTCGAGCATCAGCACCACCAGGGTCTCGTGATTCGCGATCCGGGTCGCCTCGGCGATATGCACGCCTCGGAACGCAACCTGTGGGGTGCTGGCGATCGAGCGCTCACCGTCTGGCGGGAACCGGCACAGGCTCACGCAATGCCGGGCCTGCTCGGCGTTCTCGACTCCCGGAAAGAAGATCCCCATGGCGCCCAGGTCCAGGGCCTTGCCGGCGTGATGCGCTGCGTGGCTCGCGACCCGCACCATCGGTGTCACGCCGACGTCCTGCATCGCCGTGCACATGAAGCCGCTCATGTCGAGCGAGAAACCGGCATGCTCCTGGTCGATGAAGCCGAAATCGAACCCGGCGGTCTCCAGCAGCCGGCCGATGTCGACGTGTCGGACCATGCGCAGGCTGAGACCGATGCACAGCTCGTTGCGGCGCAGTCTGGCCTTGGTGCGGTTGACCAGGTAGGTACGTGGCTGGTCTGGATCGGGGATGCTCATGGTGGTTCCTCTGGTCGCTGACCGAGTGCTGACGTAGGCTATCAGAGTTGGTGTCTGGCTTGCGAAGTGCCACGCACCGCCTCGGCCGACCCGGATTTCAGCGGCGTCCCGGCAGCGTTCACCGCAGCGTCTACCCGTAGCTTTTACTCAGGGAGCGTGACCATGCAGGCAACCACGATCTCATTGCTCGACCCCGCTAGCGTGGCCGACGACGGCATCATCCGCGAACGTCTGCCGGTGCCGCTGGCCTGGACGGCGAGAGACCTGACGCGCGACGACTGGTTGGTGCCGCTGCCGCCCGAATGCGTGGCCGAGCTGCGCGCGGTGGTCGCCGACCTGCGTGCCAATCCGTTGCCGACCATCGTGCTCGAACCCGACGACTATGAACTGTCTGCATGCCGCGAGCTGGCCGAGCGGCTGCGCCAGCGGTTCCACTCGGGCATGGGAATCGCGGTGCTGGATCGCTTGCCGCTGGATGAGCTCGACCGCGAGGAGGCGACCGCCTGCTACTGGCTGCTGGGCCGTCTGCTGGCGCGTCCGGTGGCCCAGGCCTTCGATGGCCGCCTGCTCTACGACGTGCGCGACGTCGGCCGCAACCTGCGTTTCCAGGAGGGCGTTCGTGCCTCCATAACCACCGACGAGCTGCTCTTTCATTCCGACGCGGCCTATGCGCACACCGCGCCGGATTATCTGGGGCTGCTGTGTCTGCAGAGCGCGCGTGCCGGTGGCATCAGCCGTCTGGTCAGCCTGCTCGAGCTGCACAACCATATCCTGGACGCGCATCCGGATTTGTTGCCGCGTTGCTATCAGCCCTTTCTGTTCAGTCAGGGCACGGATCACCGCGCCGACGATGACGGTATCGTGCGGGCACCGTTGTTCGGCTGGGGCGCCGGCGGATTCAGGGCGCGTATCCACAACATCCGCATCGAGCGGGGTTACCAGCGCGCTGCAGAGGTCCTGGACCCGGCGGGTCGTCGGGTGCTGGATGTGATCGAGGCCTTCCTTGCCGATCGGGGCAATTGGTTCGACATGCAATTCGAGCCCGGTCAGATCCAGTTCGTCAACAATCGCACCATCGGCCACAGTCGCACTGCCTTCGATGACTGGCCCGAGCCCGAGCGCAAACGCCACCTGGTGCGGCTGTGGTTGCGTGATCACGGTCGGCGTAGCTTCTACGGCTGAGTGGTCCGAAGCCCCCGCGATCGGGGGCTGATCTGCTTGTTTGCGAATCGACCGCGCAGGCGTACGATGCGTGGCGCCAACACAAAGCCGTACCTGAACGGGCTCCCGATCCCGGGAGCGGGGCGGCCGGCAGCTATCCGCCATGTGTTTTCCGGTGCTCTGTCCAAGCAAGAGTCTACCGGCCCCAACCGGATGCCACGGGCAAGGCCAGATCGGGTCCGTCCGCCGACCACGCGTGACCGTCGCTGAGCGCGCCGTCCTCATCTCGTGGTCCACCGCTCTCCGGCCGTCGACGACGGCCCTCCCCCCTATATGACGCACGGCGCCTGGCGGCGTGCGTGCCCTGTGATGCCGTGAAGTGATGCCACGAACCGAGCGCCGAAGGCATGGGCTTGTGACGGGATGACTGCGCGCGCCCAGGGCGCCGCACGAATAGAGGATCGAGTCGATGAAACGTGCAAAGAGCGTGTTGTTGAGCGCAGGGCTCGGTATTGCCCTCGCCACCGCCAGCGGCGTGGTGGCGGCGCAGAAGACTGGTGGCGTGCTGCGGCTCTATCACCGCGATTCGCCACCCAGCGGATCCATCCATGAAGAAGCGACCAACTCCACGGTGTCACCCTACATGGGGGTGTTCAACAACCTGGTGATGTTCGACCAGCACGTGCCGGTCAACAGCCTGGACAGCATCGTTCCGGACCTGGCGACGAGCTGGCGTTGGAACGATGATCGCACCGTGCTCACCTTCGAACTGCGCGAAGGCGTGAAATGGCATGACGGCAAGCCGTTCACCGCCCGCGATGTCGAATGCACCTGGAATCTGATCCTCGAGAAGGGCAAGGCCCGGCTGCGCAAGAATCCGCGTCAGTCCTGGTACCGCAATCTCGAGTCGGTGAGTGTCGATGGCGACTATAAGGCGAGCTTTCATCTGAAACGCCCGCAACCTGCCTTCATCAATCTGCTGGCCTCGGGCTACAGCCCGGTGTA
>JAGRHX010001249.1 GCA_020444775.1 Gammaproteobacteria bacterium | reverse complement strand
CTGATCTACGCGGGCGCTCAGAAGAACGCGGGGATCGCCGGGCTGACGGTGGTGATCGTGCATCAGGATCTGCTCGATCGAGCCCGACCGGACATCCCGAGCGTCATGAGCTACAAGGCGCAGGTGGCGGCCGACTCGATGCTCAACACCGCGCCGACCTTTGCCTGGTACATGTGTGCGCTGGTGCTCGAATGGATCGAGGACCAGGGCGGTGTGGCTGAGATGGCGACTCGAAACGAGCGTAAGGCGGCTAAGCTCTATGAGTACATCGATGGCTCGAACTTTTATGCCAGCCCGGTCGCCGACGATTGCCGGTCGTGGATGAACGTGCCCTTCACGTTGGCCGACCCGCAGCTCGACCAGGCCTTCCTGGACGGCGCGCAGACAGCTGGTCTGGCCGGCTTGAAGGGGCATCGCTCGGTGGGTGGTATGCGTGCCAGTCTGTATAACGCGCTGCCCGAGGCGGCCGTGGACGCCCTGGTCGAGTACATGCGCGAGTTCGAGCGGATACGAAGCTGAGGCGTAGTCGCGCGCGCTACACGCGCCATTGGACCACCACCTCGAGATACACCACCGACCGAAACGCTACACAGGATCCATGTTGAAGATACGCACCATCAACAGCATCGCCGTGGCCGGACTCGAGCGGTTCCCACGGGATCGCTATGAGGTCGCCTCGGAGCTCTCCAATCCGGACGCCATATTGCTGCGCTCACACGACCTGCACGACGAGACCATTCCGGCCAGCGTGCTCGCGGTGGCGCGCGCCGGCGCCGGCGTCAACAACATTCCGGTCCAGGCCTTGAGCGAGCGCGGTGTGGTGGTATTCAACACGCCCGGGGCGAATGCCAACGCGGTCAAGGAGCTGGTGGTTGCCGGCATGTTGCTCGCCGCACGTAACATCCCCCAGGCGCTCGAGTTCACGGCTGGTCTGGACGGTGACGACAATGCCATGCACGTGGCGGTAGAGGCGGGCAAGAAGCGTTTCGTCGGCACCGAGCTGGAAGGCAAGACCCTGGGGGTCATCGGTCTGGGCGCGATCGGTGTGCGTGTGGCGAACGTGGCCATCGGTCTGGGCATGCGGGTGGTCGGCTTCGACCCGGCGATGAGCGTGGAACGCGCGCTGCAGCTCTCCACCCAGGTGCGCATCGCGCGCAGCGTCGGCGAGGTTCTGGTGCGGGCCGATTTCGTCAGCCTGCACGTGCCGCTGGTCGAGGCGACCCGTGGCTTCATCGACGAGACCCGTCTCGCCGCCATGAAGCCGGACGCCTGCCTGCTCAACTTCTCGCGCGACGGCATTGTCGACGATAAGGCGCTGTTTGCGAGGCTGAACGGTGGTGGTCTGCGTGCCTACGTGTGCGACTTCCCCGGGTCGATGCTGCAGGCGCATCCACGTGTGATCGCGCTGCCGCATCTGGGTGCCTCCACCGCCGAGGCGGAGCAGAACTGCGCGGTGATGGCGGCCGAGCAGCTCAGGGATTTCCTCGAGCATGGCAATATCGCCAACTCGGTGAACTATCCCGCGGTGTCGATGCCACGCAGTGACGGCTACCGGCTGGCGATCGCAAACCAGAACGTGCCGAACATGCTCGGCCAGATCTCGACCTGCCTGGCCCAGGCGGACCTGAACATCCTGGACATGCTCAATCGCAGCCGTGGCGAAGCCGCCTACACGTTGACCGATGTCGACCCCAGGCCCGACGATGCGGTGCTCGAGGCTCTGCGCGCGATCCGTGGAGTCCGTTCGGTGCGTCTGGTCACGGCGTGACCCAGCGTGCCGGCGCCGGGTCGTGATCGCGCACCCGCCATGCGGGGCGTCTCGAGGTGTGGCGGCGACCGCTTGCCAGGACAACCTCGTCCACTATAGCTGAAGCTGAGGTGAGCACTCGATGAGCTGTGACTTTCATGCCCTGGCGACCCCTGGTGTGCAGCGACTTCATCCCTACGAGCCCGGCAAACCGATGGAGGAGCTGGAGCGCGAGCTCGGCATACGCGACGTGGTCAAGCTCGCGTCCAACGAGAATCCGCTCGGTCCCTCGCCACGCGCGCTGCAGGCCATCCAGGCACATCTGCCCGAGCTCGCCCGTTACCCTGACGGTAACGGATACGTCCTCAAGCAGGCCCTGTCGCACCGGCTGGACGTGCCGGCGGAGCAGCTCACCCTGGGCAATGGCTCCAATGACGTGCTCGAGTTCATCGTCCGGGTCTTCGCGACACCGGCACACGAGGTGGTGTGCTCGCAGCATGCGTTCGCGGTCTATCCGATCTCCAGCCAGTCGGTGGGCGCTCGGGTCGTGAGCGTGCCGGCCCGTGACTACGGTCACGATCTGCAGGCCATGGCCGACGCGATCAACGAGCGCACCTGTCTGGTATTCATCGCCAATCCGAACAATCCGACCGGCACCTGGGTCGATGCCGATGCCCTGGCCGGGTTCCTCGAGCGGGTGCCCGAGCACGTGCTGGTGGTGGTCGACGAGGCCTACCGCGAGTACGTGGACGAGCCCGACTATCCGGACTGTGTGCAGTGGTTGCCCGCGCATGCCAATCTGGTTGTGACCCGAACCTTCTCCAAGGCCTACGGGCTTGCCGGACTGCGCATCGGTTATGCGGTATCCAATCCGCAGGTGGCGGATCTGATGAATCGGGTACGCCAGCCCTTCAACGTCAACTCGCTGGGGCTGGTGGCGGCCGCGGCGGCGCTGGAGGACCGCGAGCACGTCGAGCGCGGTCTGGCGGTCAACCGGACCGGCATGCGCTTCCTGCGTGACAATCTGCAGCGGCTGGGTCTTCAGTACATCCCGTCCATCGGCAATTTCCTGACCGCGCGGATGCCACGATCCGGCGCGGAGGTGTATCAGGCCCTGCTCCGTGAAGGCGTGATCGTACGCCCGTTGGGTGCTTACGGGATGCCGGATCACCTGCGTATCAGCATCGGCACCGAAGCCGAGAACCGGCGCCTGGTCGCCGCGCTGGAGCGGGTTCTTTGAGCCGCCTCGAGGCGGATGGCATGGGGACGAGGCGGGGAGGCGGAACATTGTTCGGGCGTGTCAGCATCATTGGCGTTGGTCTCATCGGCGGCTCACTGGCCCGGGACCTGCGTCGTCTGCAACTGTGTGGCGAGCTGGTCGGCTGCGGACGCGGTCTGGAGAATCTGCGTCGCGGCGTGGAGCTGGGGGTGATAGACCGCTTCGAGCAGGATCCGGCACGCGCCGTGGCGGGCGCGGACCTGGTGGTGCTGGCGGTGCCGCTGGGCGCGGTGGGCCCGGTTCTGGCCAGCCTCTATCCAGCGCTTGCCGATGGCGCCATCGTCACCGACGTCGGCAGCGCCAAGCAGAGCGTGATCGCCGCGGCGAAGGCGGCGCTCGGCCGGGTGCCGACGAACCTGGTGCCGGGGCACCCGATTGCTGGCACCGAGCGCAGCGGGGTGGAGGCGGCTCTGGACGGTCTCTATCAGGATAGGCGTGTGATCCTGACCCCGACCGAGGAGACCGACCCGGCGGCGTTGGCGCGGATCCGTGCCATGTGGTCGGCGGTCGGCGCCGAGGTCATCCAGATGGGTGCCGCGCATCATGACGAGGTGCTCGCGGCGACCAGTCATCTCCCGCATCTGCTCGCCTACACCCTGGTCGACGTGCTGGGCGGTATGGAGGAGCGGGTCGAGATCTTTCGCTACGCCGCCGGCGGCTTCCGCGATTTCAGTCGGATTGCCTCGAGCGATCCACAGATGTGGCACGATATCTGCGTTGCGAATCAGGCGGCGCTGAGTGGCGTGCTGGATGGTTTCCAGCAGGCGCTGACCCGCCTGCAGCGCGCGGTCGCCGCCGGCGAGGGGGACTATCTGCACCAGATGTTCACCCGTTCCAAGGCGATCCGCGACCGATACACGGCGATGACCCAGTCACAAGTCACCGCCGGTGCGGAAGGCGAGGCCGCGAGCGACGTGCCCGGCGGCGCGCCGGTGAGTCCACAATGAGAGCTTGTGAGCGGTACCGAATCCGGGCGTCGTCGCGATGCGCCGGGGCGCGCGGCCCGGATCCACGTTCAGGCCGCGTTGCGAGCGGGGCGGGCGGGCTGCTCCAGGCTACCCATGCCGGACGCCGGATGGAGCCGGGCGCGGCCGCTATAGGTGGAGGAATTCTTCGGTGAGCAGTTCGCTGTCCTTCGAGGTTCGACCGGGTGGTCGTCTGCACGGCGTGGTTCGCGTGCCGGGCGACAAGTCCATCTCGCACCGCTTCGTGATGCTGGCCTCGCTGGCCGACGGCGTGTCGAACGCCGATGGTTTTCTGGAGGGGGCCGACGCGCTCGCCACGGTGGCTGCGTTCAAGGCCATGGGCGTACGTATCGAGGGGCCCCGGGAAGGCCGGGTGCGGGTTCATGGGCAGGGCCTGCACGGTCTGCAGCCACCGCCCGGAGTTCTCGACCTGGGCAACGCCGGTACCGCGATGCGCTTGATGGCGGGCATCATGTCGGGCCAGCGCTTCGCCAGCGAGCTGAGCGGGGACGCATCGCTGAGCAGCCGGCCGATGCGGCGCGTGACCGAGCCGCTGGCGCGCATGGGGGCGCGGATCGAGGCGGGCGAGCGGGGCACGCCGCCGCTGCGCATCGCGCCGGCCGGGTCAGGGCTGCGTGGCGTCGATTACGCCATGCCGATGGCGAGCGCGCAGGTCAAGTCCTGCCTGTTGCTGGCCGGTATGTATGCCGACGGCACCACCTGCGTGCAAGAGCCTGCCCCGACCCGAGATCACACCGAGCGCATGCTGCGGGCCTTCGGCGTCGAGGTCCGTTCGAACGCCGGCCGGGTCTGCATCGATGGCGGCCAGCGCCTGCGGGCCACGGATCTCAGCGTGCCGGCGGACATCTCCTCCGCGGCCTTCTTCATGCTCGGCGCGGCGATCGCACCGGACTCGGACCTGACCCTCGAGAGCGTCGGGCTGAACCCCACCCGCACCGGCGTCATCGACATCCTGCGGCTGATGGGGGCGGACATCGAGATCCGCAACGAGCGCTTGCTGGGCGCCGAGCCGGTCGCCGACCTGCGGGTCCGCAGCTCGCGCCTGAAGGGCGTGGACGTGCCGCCGGCACTGGTGCCGCTGGCCATAGACGAGTTCCCGAGCGTGTTCGTGGCGGCGGCCTGCGCCGAGGGCGAGACCCGCGTCAGTGGCGCGGCCGAGCTCCGGGTCAAGGAGAGCGACCGTATCCAGGTGATGGCCGACGGCCTGAGAAACCTCGGCGTCGACGCGACCCCGACCGATGACGGCATGCTGATCCGCGGTGCTGGTGGATTCACCGGCGGTCGGGTCGACTCGCACGGTGACCACCGCATCGCAATGGCCTTCGCCATGGCCGGACTGCGCGCCAGCGGCGCGCTGCGCATCGATGACTGCGCCAATGTCGACACCTCGTTTCCCGGCTTTGTGACGCTCGCAGCACGCGCCGGGCTGGGTATCGGTTCGGGCCGGTGAATCAGACCGGCGCCACGCAGGTTCCAGTGGTCGCGGTGGACGGCCCGAGCGGCTCTGGAAAGGGCACGCTGAGCGCGCGTCTGGCGCGCGCCCTGGGCTTCGCGCTGCTCGACAGCGGCGCAATCTATCGGGTTGCCGGACTGGCGGCGCAACGCGCTGGGGTTGCCCTGGACGACGCACCGGGGCTGGCGGCCTTGTGTGCGGGGCTGCAGCTCGAGTTCGAGATGGTGCGTGGCCTTGATCCGCCGGTCCGGGTGCTATTGGCTGGTGAGGACGTCAGTGAGCAGATTCGCAGCGAGGCCTGCGGCCGCCTGGCGTCGACCATTGCGGCGCTACCAGCGGTGCGCAGGGCACTGTTGCAGCGTCAGCGTGACTTCGCCCGTGAACCGGGGCTGGTCGCCGACGGACGTGACATGGGCACGGTGGTGTTCAGCGACGCGACGGTCAAGCTGTTCATCACCGCGAGCCCCCTACGGCGTGCGCAGAGGCGGTATAAACAGTTGATTGCTAAGGGGTCCGATGTTACGCTCTCGCGCCTCGTGGAGGAGATCGAGGCTCGCGATCGACGTGATACCGAGCGCAGCGTGGCACCTCTGAGGCCTGCCGAGGACGCGGTCCTGATCGACACCAGCGAGCTCGATGCCGATGCGGTGTACGAGCGCGCGATGGCGATTGTGAGTGAGCGACTGGGGTTGAAACCGCTCCGTGCAGCGGGTGGGAACCGCCGCGGCGGCGTGTCCGGATAGTCGACAACCGGATGAACCGGATGAACCGGACGGTCGACAGCCGGATTTTCGACAGCCAGATGGCCGACCCGCAGCCGCCAACCGAGACATCGACCGAGCCAGGTCGTCTGCCCCGGTTCTCGGTGCCTTCGAGCCATCGGCTCCAGCATAAGCGGTCTTTGACTCGAACGATTTTCTGCCTGTCGCGTGCCGAAGCGATGGGGCACCTCGATGAGCACCGGCCAACGCCGATGCTCGCCGCCGGTGTGGGATCGACTCGTGAACGCGGTCGACGTAGCGGTAGAGGGGCGTCTGCTCAGGCAGCCGACTTGCTCCGCTTGCGTATGCCGACATCGGGTTGCGGCCATCGGTCGGGCTGGAACTTCGTGGAATTCATCGCGAAGCTCGCGGTTCGACGAATCGACGATTCGACGCATCAACGTCGATGGGTCGACGATGCTCGAAGGTGTGGACGAGCGGCCTTGCCCGTGGCCTTTCGTCCACTGGGTACACACATCAACACGGCCTATGCGTGCACTTGGTGGTCTCGACGCCCCGCTCATCGGATGACTGCTCATCTGATGACCGGTCATCGGATGAACGGCTCGAAGTGGCCGATATCTCGATGAGGCAGGTGTCCGATGACGGGTCGCGGTGACGGCGTTCGCTGTGGGCTTATGACGGTTCCCGACAGTCCCCGACGGCAGGGGCCTGGAGCCGATCACACGGCGAGGTCGCACCCGACCGGTGTCCGGCACCGACCGGAATCGATCAAGAACAGCAGCGTGGATGGCCACCAAGAGCGCCATTACAGATTGCGTATGGAAAGTTTTGCAGAACTCCTGGAGCAGAGCCTGTCCGAGAAGCGGATGCGCCCCGGCTCCATCATCACCGGCACCGTCGTACAGGTGGGGTCGGAATTCGTCACCGTGACCGCCGGACTCAAGTCCGAGTCCATCATTCCCATCGACCAGTTCAAGAACGACTCCGGCGAGCTCGAGGTCAGCGTCGGTGACGAGGTCGAGGTTGCCCTGGATACCGTCGAGGACGGCTTTGGTGCCACTCGTCTGTCCCGAGAGAAGGCCAAGCGCGCGCGTGCCTGGACCCGTCTGGAGGAGGCCTTCGAGGCCGAAGAGACGATCACCGGCATGATCAGCGGCAAGGTCAAGGGCGGTTTCACTGTCGA
>JAGRHX010001248.1 GCA_020444775.1 Gammaproteobacteria bacterium | reverse complement strand
GTCAATCCAGCCCTGGACGATCCCGTGAACGCTCGATATGGACTCGACCCGATACATAAGCGACGACATGTCCAGCTGTGCTACGTCAGTCGGATCCGAGCAATGCAGATAGACCTGGACCCGACGATCGGGTGATATGCGTGCGAATGGCGTGCTGATTGGCTGGACGCCCGTATCGGCCCGGGCCGACAGGGGGAGCTGTGTGACCGTGCTCGATTCCAGCAGCAGCTTCACTCGAGGATCAATCTTCGAATCGAGATCGTCGATCCGCTCGTGGGATGTCTTCGGGTGATCGAGCACAGGAGTCGGGACGAGTAAATCGGCGTGCGAAGAAGCGCAGAGGGACATGCAGGCCGTCATCAATGCGACTGCGCGTAGCAGCTTGGATTGGACGCGGGCCAGGCTGCAGTGGGAAAGGGCGCGCTTCGGTGCGGTCACCGAGCTTTTGATGCTCATGGCGTCATGGCTGTTTCTGCGAGGTCGCCTACGCCCGTTGGCCCTGCTCGCGAGCTGATATGGCGGGTGCCGGCGGGTGTGTCCGTGCGGCCGCTCTCGATGCTTCTCCATCGTTCATTCGTGCGCATGGCCTTCCTGCATACCCCGATCAATAGGGTGGCTGGAGGCAAGGTCAGAAGCGCGCGCTCGCTGATTCGCGGACCCGTTCCATACGCGACATATATGGTCGACTCCACACTCGTTGGGAAATCGATTCCGTGTTCGAGTCGCGCTCCAACCAGTTCAACCTTGCGCATTGAGAGCGCTTGACGAATTGATCAGCGTCAAGCGCAACGTGCAGAACGCGCCTCGAGCCTTGCCGCGCTGTCATCGTCGAGTGGTAGGTCCAGACGCATTGATGCCGAGAGCAGAGACGCCCTGAACGCTCGAGTCCGGATGGGATGGGCTGGGAGTGGCTGAGAAAGACCGGTTGACGTTGTCCGCTGTAACGCAACCGGTGATGATCAGCTGCTGGCCCGAGAGCGATCGCCATCCGCAACGCTCGCGTGGATCTCTCGAGCCGGTCACCGGTCAGGAGATGCTACGCCCTCCGTCGATGGGCAGACATACACCGGTGAGGAAGCAGGCCTCGTCACAGGCGAGGAAGGCAACGCAGGCGGCAACGTCGGCAGGCTCGGTGAGACGACCGAGCGGGATACCGCTGATCAGGCGCTCCCGCGCCCGATCGGACAGCTTGTCCAGGTCGGGCTTGCCGAATGCGCCACGCATGAAATGCGTGTCGGCCGCGACCGGGTTGACCGCATTGACTCGGATGTTGTCGGCGGCCAGCTCGGTGGCCAGACCGCGCGTCATGGTCATCACCGCGCCCTTGGTGGCGTTGTAGACCGTCACGCCGGGACGCGGTGCGACCGCGCCGATCGACGCCGTGTTGATGATGACCCCGCCACCGCGCTTGCGCATCTGCGGCACCGCATACTTCACACCCAGCCACATGCCCTTGGTGTTGGTTGCGAAGACCGCGTCGTACTCCGCCTCGGTGACGTCGCAGACCGGTTTGGACGGGTGGGTGAAGCCGGCGTTGTTGACGAGGATGTCCAGGCCGCCGAAGGTGTCGACTGCATGCTGGACCATTGCTTGGACCTCGGCCGCGGAGGCCACGTTGCAGCGCACGAAGCTGGCCTGACCGCCGCCGTCGCGGATTGCATCGGTAACGCGCTGGCCGGCACTCGCATCCAGGTCCGCGACCACCACCTGCGCGCCCTCGGCAGCGAAGCGGTGGGCCATGGCCTCGCCGAAGCCGGAACCCGCGCCGGTCACCAGGACGACCTTGCTGTGGAATCGCTGCATCGTGTGTACTCCTCTCATCTGGCAGTTGGGCTGTTTGCGCGGTCGTGTGCCGCGGGTACGGACGAGCCCGAGCGGGTGTCGCGACCGCTGCGAGTGTAGCGAATCCGGCGGCGGGGTCGATGCCCGCATCCATCCGTATCCGCGGGGCTCGCCGACGAGTCGGGTTGCCACAGGCCCGGCCCCGGCTTTGATCTGACGCGGTGATCCGGTCATGCTCTCGCCCGGATGCCGTCTCGTCCTGCGCGGGCGAGCGGTGGGTGGCGAATACGGGTTGACGAGGTCGAGGATGGTGATGACAGGCAGCGCGCCCTCTGACGAGGCGGTCTCCAACGAGGAGTTACTACGGATCGATGGGCCGCTGGCCTGGTACGGCCCCGAGATGGCTGCTCGCACCGATTGGATCCATCACTTCAGCGCGACCGAGCTGGCGGAGTTGGAGCGTGCCGTGGAGGGCGTCGCGGCGACCCCGATCCTGGACATCGACCGTGAGCGATTCGCGCTGCCGACCCTGGGGCCAACCCTGCAGCAGCTGCAACGCGAGGTCATGGACGGGCGCGGTTTCGTGCTGTTGCGTGGCATCTCGGTGGAGCATTACAGCCTGGAGCAGGCCGCGCGGCTCTACTTCGGCCTCGGCCAATGGCTGGGTGAGCCAATCTCGCAGAATCCCGAAGGACACATGCTCGGTCACGTCAAGGACATCGGCGCGCGCGTGGGCAATCCCAATCAGCGTGGTTATCAGTCACCGGACGCCTTGCCCTTCCACAACGATGTGGCCGGTGACATGGTCGCCTTGTTCTGTTTGCGCCCGGCACGTTCGGGTGGATTGAGCAGCATCGTCAGTGGGACGACGCTCTACAACGAGCTGCTGGAGCGCGACCCGGCGCTGGTCCGGGCGCTGATGGA
>JAGRHX010001247.1 GCA_020444775.1 Gammaproteobacteria bacterium | reverse complement strand
TCCAGGGGCTGCAGTGGATGCTGGCGGACATGAAGATCCAGCTCGAAGCCGCGCGACTGATGATCTGGCGCGCCGCGGCGAGCGCGAACAGCACCGGCGCTGGATTCCCGGATCCACTGCAGGCCGCCGAGGCCAAGGTCATCGCTTCCGAGGCCGCCATCAAGATCACCAATGACGCTCTGCAGATCCACGGCGCCATGGGTTACTCTCGGAATCTGCCGCTGGAGCGCATGGCGCGCGATGCCCGCATGTTCACCATTGGCGGTGGAACCGCGCAAATGCTTCGCAACCTGATTGCCGGCCGTCTGCTCGGAATCAAGACACCGCAGACCCGCGATGGCTATCGCGAATTGCAGGGCGCGGACTGATCGGCCTGTTCGTTCGGCAACCAATCGCGCCGGAGTGAGTTCAGTGTGAATTCGGAGTGAGTTCAATGTTCGATATCGATGTCTTCATCGAGCAGTGTCAGGCTGCCGTCCAAGGTCCGCAGGCGCAGGCCGAGATCGCCGAGCTGGTGAAGCGGGCAATGGCCGAGCCGGCCGCTGTGGTGGCCGCGCTGGGTGAGCCACAGCGGGCGGGTGTCCAGAAGCTTTTCTGCACGCCGGAGCTCACCGTGCTGAATCTGGCCTGGGGCCCGGAGATGGTGTTGATGCCGCACGATCATCGCATGTGGGCGGTGATCGGAATCTACGGAGGACGCGAAGACAACATATTCTGGCGCCGCATCGAGGGCGCCGAGGGTGGTCGCCTGCGCGCTGCCGGAGCCCGCGCGCTTTGCACCGGCGATGTAGAGTGTCTGGGTGCCGATGCAATTCATTCGGTGACCAACCCCATAACCCGTCTGACCGGTGCCTTGCACGTCTACGGTGGTGACTTCTTCGCCACCCCACGCAGCGAATGGGATCCCGAGACCCTGCTCGAAGGCACCTATGATGTGGCCAAGAACCTTGGCCTGTTCGAGGCGTCGAACCGGCGCCTCGCCGAGGCATCAGCCTGATCCGACTCACGGACGCTCACCACGGCGCCGGCGGTGACGGTCGGTGCCGCATGCCTGCAAAGACCCGCTGACCGGTGAGCCAGAGCCAAGAACGCGAGAATCAGCCGTCCACGCTACGTAAGGTGCTGATTCTCATCGTCGCGATCCTCGCGACGACGTTGTACAGCACCACCTTGCTGATCGTCTCGACGATCCTGCCGCAGATCCAGGGCACCCTGTCGGCGACTGCCGACGAGATCTCCTGGGTGGTGACCTTCAACATCCTGGCGACGGCAATCGTCACGCCGATGACCGGCTGGCTGGTCGGTCGCTTCGGCACGCGCCGGGTGATGGTCTACAGCATCGGTGGCTTCACGCTGTCCACGCTCATGTGTGGATTGACCGACAGCCTCGGCGGCCTGGTCGTGTGGCGGATCCTGCAAGGGGCTTTCGGCGCGCCGTCCACACCGCTCACCCAGTCCATTCTGCTCGACACCTTCCCCAAGCATCAGCACGCCCTGGTCTTGGGGCTGTACGGCTTCGGCGTGGTCATCGGGCCGGTCATCGGGCCGGTGCTCGGCGGTGCCATGGCCGAGTTCTACACCTGGCGCTGGGCCTTCTTCATCCTCGTGCCGGTAGGCACCCTGAGTGTCATCGGCCTGCAGGTCTTCCTGCCGCGGGATGGGGCGCTGAGCCGCAAACGTCTGGACTGGACCGGATTCCTCGCGCTTGCGGTGGCTTTGGGCGCAATCCAGCTGGTGCTCTCCAGGGGCCAGCGTCTGGATTGGTTCGAGTCAGGCGAGATCATCATCGAGACGGTGATCGCCGCATTGGCCTTCTGGGTGTTCGTGGCACACACCCTGACCACGCCGACACCCTTTCTCAATCCCCGCCACCTCTTGAATCGAAACTATTCGCTCGGGCTTGTGCTGGTGACCATCTATGGCATGTTGAACTTCACGCCCATGGTGTTGTTGCCACCGCTTCTGCGCGAGCATGCCGGTTTTCCCGAAGGGGTGGTCGGCATCGTCATAGCCGGGCGCGGCGTCGGCGGGGCAATCGGTTTTCTGTGCGCCGGCTTCGCGCGCCGTATCGACCCCAGGCTGAGCATGAGCATCGGTTTCGGCATGTTGATGGTTGCCGGGCTCTGGTTGATGCACGTCAATCTCGACGTCTCGGTGCTCTCGCTGGCCGCCAACGCGCTGCTCCAGGGACTGGCGATTGGCGCGATCTGGGTGCCATTGACGGTAGTCGCCTTCTCAGCCGTGAAAGCCGAGGATCTGGCCGAGACCTCGGCCGTGTTCCACCTGTTGCGCAACCTCGGCTCGAGCTTCTTCATCTCGGTGTGCGTTGCCGAGATCGTCCGGTCCACCGGGATTAACTACAGTCGCATGGTCGAGCTGGTCACGCCGTTCAACGAGATCCTCGCGATGCCCTGGGTGCACGGTGCCTGGAACACAGATAGCATCGCGGGCCTCGCGCAACTGTCCCGTGAGATCAAGCGCCAGTCGGCGATGATCGCCTATCTGAACGCATTCGGGCTGTTCACGGCGGCTTGTGCGCTATCCCTGCCGCTGGTGCTGATGGTCAGGCTGAAGCGGACCCCGGCATCGCGCTGAAGGGCGCTCTCAGTCTTGCGGCGGACTGCGCCGCGTGGCCTTCAGCCTGGAGCGCTTCTGCTTTGCTTCGAGCCTGCGCATCACCGCGCCCCGCCCCGGCCGGGTTGGACGTCGTGGCGCCCGCACCTGTGCGGCGTCATCGATGATCGCCTGAATCCGCTCCAGCGCTTCCAGCTTGTTCGCGTGCTGTGTGCGATGGCTCTGGGCCTTGACCACGAGCACGCCGTCGTCAGAGATCCGCTGGTCGCGGCTGGTGAGCAACCGCGCCTTTACCGCCTCCGGTAGCGAGCTGGCGCGGATATCGAAACGTGCGTGAATCGCCGAGGAGACCTTGTTCACATTCTGACCACCAGAGCCCTGGGCGCGGATGGCGTTGAACTCGACCTCGGCCGGGTCGAGCCTGGGTTTGCTGTTCATGATCATGCCCCGTTCATCTTCGTCGCTCGAAATCGGGCACCCCCGATGACGTGCTGAATCAGGGGGACCGACTCCGACATTGCCCCCGCGATCGACCGGTCCGGCCTACGTGCAATTGCGGATCGACATTGAAACAATTGCAAAAAATCTTGCATATCTCATTGAATCCATGCGTACTGTTTGTTTCGGTGAGACACTACGTCCTATTGCCTGGGTCGCGATGATCGTGCAGCCATCGTTGCCTGCCATCGTTGACCGGGTGCATTGACCGGGTCGACGAGGCCCGTCGTTTCGAGCAGACATGTGGCCACTGCCGTGCGCCGGTGGGATGCTCGGGTCGGACCCGCCTGGTACCCGGGTAGAGGTACCAGACGCCGCTCCCGTCATCCCGCCAGTACAGGTGAAGCTTGATCACGCCTTCTTCCGAAAAATCCGACTGGCGGAACGCCGGCAAGAACGCTGGGCCCGGCGCTGGCGAGACGGCTTCGCTCGCCGCGCGGGCGCGCGGTCAGGGATTGCTCGTTGCCCAGCAGACGCGTCTGCTGTTCACCCATTGTCGGGCCGGGCTCGGCGGTACCCTCGCGGTCGCGATCGCGATGGCGTTCCTGTTCTTCGAGCAGGTGCCGTACCCGACCCTGGGGGCCTGGTTGCTGAGCGTGCTGCTGGTGCTGCTGTGGCGGTTGGTGTTGATCTGGCGTTTCCAGCGGGCGGCGCCGGATGACGACGAGCTGGGCGTGTGGAAGCAGCGTTTCCTGGTCGGATCGACGCTCAGCGCGATCTTGATGGGTAGCAGCATATGGCTGGTCGGACTGCATGGCGGTGGTCTGGAGAGCCATGTGCTACTGGCCTTCATGCTCGGCGGCATGTGTCTGGCCGCGGTTTCGTTGTTGGGCGGCGCGCTGCTCGTGTACAACGTATACGTGTGCGCGTTGTGTCTGCCGCTGGTGAGCTGGTTCTGGCTGCAGGGCACGCCGCTGTACAACGTGATGGCGGCCCTGGGTCTGGTCTTCCTGCTCGCCATGATTGCCACCGGTCACGGACATCATCGTACCTTGATGCGGCTGCTCGATCTGACCGCGGCGAATCGCGAGCTGCGTGAGCACCAGCGTCGTCTGCATGATTTCGCCGACATGGGTGCCGACTGCTTCTGGGAATCCGACGACCAGGGCCGCTTTACCTTCCTCTCAGAGGGTTACCGGCAGCTCACCGGTCTGTCGCCGCGCCAGATGATTGGCCGGGCCCTGGACGATCCCTCGGGCCCTTGCCTGGTCCCAGATCGATATCTGCGCCAGGCGGCGGCCGGAATCGGCATAGACGCCGCCAGTCTGGACCCGTTCCATGATCACGCGATCGTCTGGAAGCATCGCGACGGCTCGACCGCGGTGTTGCTCAGCAACGGTCTGCCGGTGCTGGGTGCCGACGGACGTCTGGAAGGGTTCAGGGGTACGGTGCGTGACATCACCGAGCAGCACCGTCTTGCCGAGAAGCTGACCTATCAGGCCACCCACGACGCCCTCACCGAGCTCGTCAATCGGCGAGAATTCGAACGCCGCCTGCAGGTGATGATCGACAACGCGGCGCAGACCGGCGCGGTGCACGCGGTCTGTTACCTGGATCTGGACCAGTTCAAGGTCGTCAACGACA
>JAGRHX010001246.1 GCA_020444775.1 Gammaproteobacteria bacterium | reverse complement strand
GCTGCCTGGTCAAAGATATTCGCCGGTGTCGATTCGATGACACGCGGCGCCTGCACGCGACCCTCACGGGTGACCGTGAATTCGATGCGGACCCAGCCCTCCAGACCGCGGCGCAGCGCCGACTGCGGATACGGCGGGCGCGGCTGGCTGATGGCGACCGGCGCGGTCGCAGCGGCGCCGGCCGCGGCCGGCCCGGGACGGCCGATGTCCAGCGCGCCGGGATCGAGTCTCGCCAGCGGCAGCTCTGGTGCCTCGATGGACTGCTCGAGCGCCAGCGCTGCATTCGGCGCTGCCTCGACGGTAAGGCTGGGCGGCGGTGGTGGCGACGGAGGTTCTGACATCTCGGGCTCGGGCGGACTGCTGACCGGCGGCGGTGGTGGCTGCAGCTCGACCATCTCCAGCCGCGTGCGCTGGCGATCCGTTCGCTGTTCGAGCGGCGGCTGCAGTAGCAGCTGCTGCACCACCCAAAGCAGCGCCACGCTCATGAGCACGCCGCCGATCAGTGACAGCAGTGTCTTCAACAGGTCGACGACCGGCTGTGTGACCCTGCGAAGGGCTGGCCGGTGTGATGTGTCAGCGGTCATCCGCACCAGGCTGGTCATCCGGCTCAGGACGTCTCAAACGCGTGTTGCGAGCCGATCGTCTGACGCGTCGAGCCCGCCAACTGAACAGGGCTTGAAGTCTCGACCGGAAGTCGTGGCAGTCATACCCATCTCTCGTCATCCGGATTGCATCGTCAGCAGGGCATTCGCAGCACGCCTGGGAGCGTCAGCGTCTTCCAGCGCCCCTGTGTGACGTTATATTATCTCATTGCATTTCACGCAATGAACCGGCCGGTGCCAGCCGCTGCCGGCCTGTCGAGGTCACGAAGAAGGAGCAGAGCACCACGATGCATGCACGAGAGGTGATCTCGAACGCGATGGGCGACCTGGCAGCCATTCATGAGCCCGATGTGGAGCTGGTCAGCATCGAGCGGCCTCAGTGCACGGGCCTCGAAGCGCTGGCCAAGGCCCTGGACCAGCGACGACGCGCGTTGCAGCTGCGGGTTCAGCTGCAGGCAGACCAGGACCCGGCCGAGCTTCTGGCGGCAGCGTTGGCGGAATCCAGTCTGCCCGGACAGGATGAGCTGGGCGAGGAGTTGCGATTGTTGTCCGGCGTCTTGTATGAGCTGCTGGGTTGCCGCGGCGTCGGGCTGCGGCTGCTGACGCTACGCCAACCCATGTGCCCCAGGTTCCATGTCGACCGCATACCGTGTCGTCTCCTGGTCACCTGGGGAGGACCGGCCACGGAGTACGTGCCCGACCGATTCCTCGAGCGCCCGCTGTTGGCTTCCAAACGGCTGCCGCTGCGTCCCGGTGGACAGGTGCGGCGCTTGCAGCCGAACGCCATCTCGTTGTTGAAGGGCAGCCTGTGGGCGTCGAGCGAGACGGCCGATGGCGACGTCGACAGGCGCCCGCGGCGCTGTCAGGGCGTAGCGCACCGCTCGCCCACGGTGCCAGACCATCGACTGCTGCTGTCGATGGATCCGATCTGGGCCTGAATCGGCGGCGTGCGATTCGGGCAAAGCTACACTCGCGCCTTGAACAACGGCCGCGATGGGTGATCCGCGGTCACCGGCGACCCCGCCGGCCGTGATCGTCGGCACGCTCCGGGATACGATGGCTACATGGTCACCGCTCGCCTGTCACCGCTCGAGAAGATCGTGCTGACGACGTTCGCTACGCGCGTTCGCGAACGCTTCGGCCCGCGTACCGTGGCAATCGATCTGTTCGGCTCCAGGGCGCGCGGAGAAGGTCGAGCGGACAGCGACCTCGACGTGCTCGTGCTGGTTCTGGGACTGACCTCAGCCGAACGCCGGGAGATACAGGATCTCGCCTTCGACCTGAGCTTGGACAATGCCCTGGTGATCTCGCCGCTGGTGGTCGACAGCGCGCGGTGGGACCTCAGCCTGCCGCTGGCGCGCTCAATAAGCCACGATAGACTGACACTGTGAGTGTGCCGATGGAAACCGCGGTTCAGCTGGAGCTCGAGCGTGCGCGCAGCTGCCTTCAGGCGGCCGAGGTGTTGGCCGACGCCGGGCTACATGCGGACGCGGTATCGCGCGCCTACTACGCGCTGTTCCATGCGGCCACGGCACTGCTCGTCAGGATCGGTCGCTCGGTGCGAAACCATGACGGGGTGCGCGCGGTGGTCGCTGAGCAGTTCATCCGCCCCGGCACGCTCGATCGTCGGTTCGACCGGCTCATGGCGCGTATCGCCGCGGACCGCCAGGACGCCGAGTACAACGTGGCGGCGACCTTCACCGCGGCGGATGCGCGTGAGGACATCGATGGCGCCGCGGACTTCCTGGCCGAGGTCAAAAGGTTGCTGACGTCCTGAATACGTGCACGCGGCCGCTCGCATCGTTGACTGCAATCGCGGCCGCGTTCGAACTTCGGACCAGGATCCAGTTGTCGTGGTTCTCACTCGGGAACTGGCTGAGTCAGGTCGTCTTACCGAGCACGACAACCCACCAAGCACCGCGACCGGGCTGGTATTGCCGCCAGTCGCGACAACTCCGTTGGGACTGTGCGAGCCGGATGCCGGCCGCGACACGACCGGCATCGGCTTCATGACTGTCGATTGCCAGCCGCTCAGCGGCCGTGCCGCCCGTTACGGCGAGCCAGCACCGGAACCAGGGCGCAGAGCAGCAGCATCAAGCTTGCGGGCAGTGGCACGGGCGCAACCGCGACGTCGAAGTTGAACGTGCCCGACGGGTTGTACAGACCGTTCGCATCGAGCAGACGCATGGCGACCGAGTAGGTGCCGGGGGCCGCGCCCGCCTCGGTCCAGAAGCTCATGGTGAAATCCAGACTGTCGCCTTCACCAATGCGCCAGACATCATGCTCACCGGCATCGAACAGATCCAGCTGCGTATCGCTGCCCACGTGCAGACCGTCGCTGATCGAAACGAGCTGTAGCAGTAGATCGGTTCCAGCCAGGGACCCTGTCCAGCGTTCGCCACTGGATCGATAGAGAATATCGGCTTCCGACCCCGGCGCGGCAGTCGAGAGCTCGTCGACGCTGCGCAGATTCAGGTTGTGGTACTCCGCGTCGCTGTTGCTCGTCACCAGCTTGCCGGTGTACAGACCTGTACCCGGCGCAAGTGGCAACGGTGGGTCACCGGTATAGGTTTCCGGGATACGGTTGTTGGTGTTGCTGGATACGATCAGCGGGTCGGGGAACTCACCTTGATAGCTGTAGGCGCCAATCGGGTGATAGTGGTTACCATGATTGAAGAGCAGCGTCAGTCGTCCCTGATTCGGCTCCACCAGGCCGGCATAGGTGCCGGAAGGTACCAGGTCGCGACCATCGATGCCGACATAGAGCTCGGTCCAGAGCGCGGCCCTGCTGCTGCCGCTGATGCTCAGCAGCAAGCCGGCGAGCAAGAGCAGCGAACGATTCATGCGTTGGGTGTTCATGGAAGATCCTGTCGTTGAGATAGGCCCATGAAATGTTATGTTATAACCTTCAGAACATGCAACACGGATGTGCATCTCGGTTGCATCCCTTGCACCGAGCTGATGTAAAGATCCTGGCTGGCACGGCGGTCCCAGAGCCGTTCGGCCGACATGGTGCGTCCCGTGTCGTTGGATCCCTGCTCAGCGCGGGCTCGCCCGCTCGGTCGCAATTGCCATGTTGCTGACCCCAACCAGACGGATCTGGTCCATCACCTCCACCAGGCGCGCCACGGGTGCGGCGCGATCGCTCTGGATGACCACCGCCGCGTTCGGCGCGCGGTCGAGCTGGGTCCGGACCGCGGCGCCCAGCGCACGTAGGTGCACCGGGCGACCGCCGACCCATATGTCGCCGCGGGCGCTGATCGCGACCAGAACGTTGGCACTGTCCTGGCGCTGCGCAGTGGTGGCGCTCGGTCGCTCGACCTCGATGCCCGACTCCTGCACGAAAGAGGTGGTGACGATGAAGAAGATGAGCA
>JAGRHX010001245.1 GCA_020444775.1 Gammaproteobacteria bacterium | reverse complement strand
TTCTGGGCCGAATGGTGCGGCCCGTGCCGCAATCTCGCGCCGATCCTGGAACGTCTCATCACGCGGCTGGACGGCAAGGTCCTGCTCGCCAAGCTGGATACCGACGCGAATCCGCAGCTAGCCCAGCAGGCCGGTATCCGTAGCCTGCCGACCATCCGCTTGTTCAAGAACGGTCAGGCGGTGGCCGAGCTCATCGGGCTGAACCCTGAGCCGGCGATCGCGCAGATGCTGGAGCAACACCTGCCACGCCCCGCGGATCCGGTCATCGAGGCTGCGCGCCGCGCCATGGCGGGGGGGGATGTGGAGAATGCGATCGCGGCCCTGCGTGCGGCGTCGGGCGACGACCCGGATTACCCACCGCTGCGCTTTGCGCTGTGCGAGGCGCATCTGCTCCTGGACCAGCTCGACGAAGCGGAGCAGGCGCTGGTCGGGCTGCCAGCCAACGTCTTGACCGAGGACGCGGCCATGCAGCTCAAGGCGCGTCTGGATCTGGCCCGCAGCACCAGCGGTCTGGCCAGCCTGGACGATCTCGCGCAGCGGGTGGAGAGCGACCCGGACGACCTGGACGCGCGCCTGGACCTGGCGGCTCGACTTGCCGAGGTCCAACAGTACGAGCCGGCCATGGAGGCCTTGTTGTCGGTCATCAAGCGCAGGCGCGACCACGCCGACGGCGCCGCGCGCAAGCGGTTGCTGGCCATGTTCGAGCTGCTCGGCCCACGTGACGAGCGGGTGATGAAGTACCGCTCGGCCCTGGCCTCGGCGCTCAACTGAGTCCTGGGATCCTGAACAGCACTGGATTGCTCAATCCGCGCTGACCAGCTCCCGGGCAACGCTCAGCGCCCAAGACGCGACGTCCGCTGGCGGCCCCTGCCCGACCGCGAACGGCGCGAGTCGCGACCAGTCACAATCGGGCGCCAGACGTCCACGCTGGCTCAAACGCTCCAGCGCCGCAATCGCCGCTGGTCGGTCGTTACACACCAGCAGCAGCTCACAGCCGGCATCCAGCGCCGCATCCACACGGCTGCCCATGTCCCCCAGGTCGGCTGCCCCCTGCATGCTCAGATCGTCGCTGATGATTGCGCCACTGAAGCCGATGCGCGTTCTCAGCTCCTGCTGCAACCAGTAGCTCGAATAGGTCGGTGGCAGCGAATCGACACTGGAGTAGCGGACATGTGCGGTCATCAGCGCATCCACGAACGCGCCGCCGGCGTCACGCTGGGGACCGGCAAGACGCGCGAAGGGCAGCAGATCGCGGTCCCTGATCTCATCGATCGGGCGCTCGTCCTCGGGCAGCAGCAGATGGGAATCACCACGCACGCTTCCGTGACCGGGGAAGTGCTTGCCGACGGCTCGCATCCCTGCACCATGCATGCCGGCGGCGAAGGCCCCGGCGAGACGGCTCGCCACCGCCGGCGTGCCGTGAAACGCCCGATCGCCGATCACGCCACTACAGCCGCTGTCCAGATCCAGGACCGGCGCGAAGCTGAGATCCATGCCCAGCGCCCGTAGCTCACTGGCCATCAGCCAGCCGGCCGCGCGACTGACCGCCTCCGCGTATCGCCCACCCTGTCGATCGTGCAAGGCACCATAGGCACGCGCGGCAGGCAGCAGGCTGGCCCCGGACCTGAGTCGCTGCACACGCCCGCCCTCCTGATC
>JAGRHX010001244.1 GCA_020444775.1 Gammaproteobacteria bacterium | reverse complement strand
AAGCATCGCATCAAGCGCACGCCTGTGCTGCACCAGGGCAAGCTCGCCGGTATCGTCAGTCGTGCCAACCTGCTGCACGGTCTGGCCAGTCAGATAGTCGATCAGCATGAGCCGCATGCCGCGGCCGACCGGCAGCTGCGCGACAAGCTGCTCGAGAAACTGCTCGACACACAGGGGTTGAACAGCGTGCTGGTCAACGTCACGGTCAACGAGGGCCGGGTGAAGCTGTGGGGGGTGGTCGAGAACGCCGAAGAGAAGCGGGCAGCGCAGAGCGCGCTCGAATCCGAGTCGGGCGTGAAGTCCATCGAGAACAATCTGGCTCTGGAGCCGATGTCGGGCGTGCCGGTCTGAACCGTGCGGCGGACCGCGGCGGTCTCAGGCCACCGCGGTCACCATGTACTGCGGGTTGAGGGCAAAGAAGCGGCCATTGTCCAATGCCTCCTGCGCGCAGCGCACCACGGCCTCGACCCGATCGTCGGACAGTGTACCGGCAAGACGCGCGTAGCCGGCCGCGTTGCGGATGAAGTGCATGAGGTGACCTTGGGTGTCGGGGCGAGCCACGACCTCCACCTGCACCTGAGAGAAGCCGGCCTCGCGCGCCAGCCGGTACATCTGCCGGCCGATGGTGGGGGTACGGAAGGCGACGCTGGCCGCATCGATGAAGGCGCGCCAGTCCTGGGCGGGTACTGGGTCTACCGCCGCGGTCCAAAAGTCGCTGTCGATCGCATGCACCTTGCCGCCTGGTCGTACGATGCGTCGGAATTCGGCAAAGGTGCCGGCCGGATCGTCGACGTAGATCATCACGTTCTTGGTGAATACCCGGTCGACGCAGGCATCGTCTAGCGGCAGGCGCGTGCCCTCGAGCAGATGGGTGCTGATCCGGGACTGCAGTCCCTGTGCCCGACCACGCTGCGCGGTCCTGTCCAGGAAATCACGATTCACATCGAGCGCGTGCACGTGACCCTGGGCGCCGACTCGTTCGGCGAGCTCGACCGAGATATAGCCGGGCCCGCAGCCGAAATCGGCCACCGTCTGCCCCGGGCGGATGTCGGCTGGCTCCAGCAGCCAGCGATGCACGTCGCGGAGCACGAACTGCTGCTCGTAGCGGTCGAGCCGCTCCGGCTCGATCTCGACCCAATGGTCCTTGTAGTAGCTCTGCAACGACATGATTGACTCCTGATTGACTCCATGGCGCTGACGCCAGGGGGCTGCGTACCCTGGTTGCGGGACGCTGGCGGATGTCCGCTGAGGGTGCCGGCGAGTCCCAAGCATACCCAAATCCGCGCCCCCAAATACGTGCCCGCGCTATCCGTGCCCGACGGCGGCGGCGGTCCGGTCCGGCTTGCGTGGTCCCGCCACGGGCTCGATACTGGGCCGCGATTGCAGGACCGGCGTGTTGTCAGCCGTCGAGGTCGATGAGGAGGCGCTTGCGATGGATCCTTTCGAGCGGGTGGAGCTGGGTGCGACAGGCGTCGCGATCACGCGTTTGGGGATGGGTGGTGTGTTCGTTTCCGGTCGCGAGCACGGTGACGGCACGCCCGCGTCGTCCTACCAGATCGCGCTCGATACCATTGCCCGCGCCTATGAGATCGGCATCCGCTATTTCGACACCGCGCCGATGTACGGCCACGGGCTGGCCGAATTGCGCACCGGCCATGCGCTGCGCTGGAAGAACCGCGACG
>JAGRHX010000077.1 GCA_020444775.1 Gammaproteobacteria bacterium | reverse complement strand
CAGGCGGTGATGCAGTTGAGCTTGGAATGGCTGTTGATCTTGGCATCCAGCACATCGGGCGCGCCGCGGCGGACGTGGACGGTGAACAGCTTCAGCGGACGCCGCGCCAGCGCCGGTGCTGGCTGCTTCCATTCCGGGATGATGACCACGGTGGGCGGGCCGATCGTCACCCGTGGGTCCTGATAGGGTGTCGACTTGATACCACGGCTGATCATCAGGCGGATGTGGACGTTGTCGCGCATGCCGTTGGCCGCGCAGACCTGGTAGATCGCGTCGGTCAGTGACGCTCGATCCAGGCCGGTGTTCGGGCCGATATCCAGGTCGATCGCGAGGGCGCCTTCATACAATCGGTCCAGATGCGCGTCCAGAAAAGCCAGTCTGCCATTGTGCAGGCGGATCCCCTCCCAGACGCCGTCACCGAGCATGAAGCCGCTGTCGAATACCGAGACCACGGCCTGATCGCGCGGCAGCAGCTTGCCATCGACGTGGATGAGGATGTCGGCATTGCGCGGGTCGTCCAGATACTCGTGGGTGCCGGTGGCCATGGTCCGGTTCCTGCTGTCTTCGAGGGTCGTCGCGGGTCGCCGGTCGATGTTTGTGGGGCCGGCCGTGTCAGGATAGCATCGTCGGTCGTCAGACCGTTTCAATCCAAGGAGACCACCATGCACGTTCTGGAGGTGTTCGACCCGTCCGGCGCGACCGAGGTGACGCAGCTGCACGCACCGCGCCTGACGCAGCTTTCCGGCAAGACCATCGGCTTTCTGTCCAACGATATGTGGCAGGCGCATCGCATGTTGCCGGCCCTGCGTGAATGGCTGACCAGCCAGCACGATGACATCACGCTGATCGCCGAGAACGAGTTCCCGATGGGCAACAACGCCATCGACACCGAGGAGACGGTGGATCTGTTGCAATCACGCGGGGTCGATGCGGTCATCATCGGCAACGCGTCCTGAGGGGCCTGCGCCACAGCATGCGGCCGTGTAGCCGCTAGGATTGAACGCAGGGGCATTCCCACCGTAACGCTGGCCCGCAGTGATTTTCTCGGCGTGCTCTACAACGCCGCCGCCGGGCTGGGGCTGGATCGCGAGCTGTCCAAGGTCGATTTCCCGATCGATCTTTTCCTGGTGGGCAGCAATATAGATGCCGTGACCGAACAGGCCGAGTCCTTCGTCACCGGCCTGACCCACTGGCGGCCGGCGACCGATCGGACAGGTCTGCGCGAGCCGCCGCGCGTGCGCATCGAGGCGAACGGCTACGAGGCCGCCCTCGACCAGATGAACCGGCTGTTTCTGAAGAACACCTGGGGCGACGGGCTGCCGCTGTATGCGCCCAGCGAGGAGCGGGTCGAGTGGATACTGCAGGGCACCGACCGACCGCGTGACGAGGTGATCGGCAAGATCATGCCCAAGGGCGGGATTGCCACGGTCGAGACGGTCGCGGTGGCGCTGGCCATGGCCGGCGGGCGACCGGAGTATCTGCCGGTGCTGAACGCCGCGCTCGAGGCCTTCCTGGATCCGGCCCTGGAGCACGACAAGCTGCAGGCGACCTCCGGCAGCACCTTCCCGGTGGTCATCGTCAACGGTCCCATCGCCCGTGAGATCCGGCTCAACTCGGGCTTCGGGCTGCTCGGGCCGGATCCGCAGCATCCGGCCGGCGCCAGCATCGGCCGGGCGCTGCGCTTGCTGCAGCAGAACGTCGGCGGAGCCTTGCCCGGGGTCGGCACCATGGCCATCTTCGGCGGCATGCGTTACACCAACGCGGTGTTCGCCGAGGACGAGGAGGGGCTGCCCGAGGGCTGGAGTAGTGTCGGCAGCGAGCGCCTGTCGCTGGCGCCCGGTCAGAGCATGGTCACCGTCTATGTCGGCACCAGTGCCTCCAACATCGTCCGTCGCGGCGTCGGCAAGGAGGCGCCGATGGAGGAAGCGCTGCAGAGCCTGCAGCGGGTCGCGAGCTATCTGGGTAGCGCTTGCGTGCACTACACGCACGGCTGGGCGCACGGCACCCCCGGCGCGCTGCTGATCCCTCGACCGGTGGCCATGCAGCTGCGCAATCTGGGCTGGGAGAGCAAGCAATCGATCAAGGACTTCCTGTTCGAGCACAGCAAGCTGCCGGCGGATCTGGTGCGTGACAGCGGGCTCAAGCAGTGGATCGAAGCCTCCAACGACCCGGACACCCTGGCCTCGGCCGACGACGATCCCTGGTCGATCACCCGGCGTGCCGAGCAGATCCTGATCGTCGTCGCCGGCGGCGCGCACCCGACCCATAACTTCTGGATGCAGGCGATGTCTCCGGCGGTGATCAGCCGGCCCATCCAGACGCCCGGCCGCTGGCAGAGCCTGGTCGACGAGGCCGACGCGGAGCTCGGGCCGGGCGGCGAGATGTGCGTGATCTGAGCCGCTCAGCGGACGCCCGGGTGTCGTCCCCGGGCGTCCGTCCGGCCCGCGCGGAACCTAGACCGCGAGCAGCGCGCCGATGCGTTGCACGTCGACCGACTCGCGCGGCGCCTGGTAGCTGAACGCGCCGCGTTCGATCACCGCGATCCGGTCGGCCACTTCGAGCGCGAAATGCAGCACCTGCTCGGAGACGATGATGGTGATCCCGCGTAGCTTGCGGATCTCGTTCAGCACCGCCGCGATGTCCTTGATGATCGAGGGCTG
>JAGRHX010001243.1 GCA_020444775.1 Gammaproteobacteria bacterium | reverse complement strand
GAGAACAGCGCCGAGCCGCCGAAGGCGAAGATCACGGCGTTGGTATGCAACGGGCGGAGTCGGCCGTACGAGAGGTACGGAATGTCGAAATTGAGCGCCGGCCAGGCAAGCTGCGCAGCGATGATGACGCCGACCAGCATGCCCACCACGCCCCAGACGATGGTCATGATCGCGAACTGGCGTACCACCTTGTAGTTGTACTCGTCCGAGTCGTCGGCGACCAGGGCGCGATTGAACCAGCCTGCAAGCCCACTTTGCGTGGTCACTACTCGTTACCTCCAATACCGGGCCAGGGACCGTAGCGAGCCGATGTGGCGGGTACGGCGGCCGCTGGCCAATCCAAAGTCAAAGTGAAGATCGATAGAGAATCAGTAGGTGAACTCGGGCGCCAGGCCCGCGCCCCAGAGCAGCACCGTCGCGACCATCATGGCAACCAGTGTGACCAGACCGAAGCACAGCGCGGCGGTGGCGAACAGGAAGCCACGCTCGCGGTCGATGTCCATCATGATCGGCACGCCGACATAGAAGAGTCGGACGGTGTAGGCCAGCGCAGGCAACCCGACCACCAGATTGAGCCACAGCAACGGGTAGAGCTGGGCCAACCCGACCAGGAACAGCGGCGTGGCAGTGTACGAGGCCAGCGCCAGACAGTGCCCGAAGGGCTTGGGGTCGCAGTAGGTCTGGGCCATCCATTGAATGGCCTTCGCCACGCACAACACGGCGGTGATGGTGGCGATGAAGAACAGGAGCGTGATCGGCAGCGCGGTGCCGGTGGTCATCTTCACGTGAGGACCGGTGCCGATGGACCATCCCACCACGGTGGTGCCATAGAAGCCGCACAGCGGCGCGATCAGCGCGAAGGGAATGGTGTGGCCGAGCAGCACCGGGGTGATCTCGAGGTGCTCCGAGCGCATGTCACGCCAGCCGTTCTCGGTATCGAAAAGCACCTTGAACACCCGTGACACCGGATTTGACGATGTGCTCGCGTCGCTGCTTGTCAGGCTCATCGAAGGACCTCTTTTTCGAGTTGTGCGGGCATCGGCGATCGGACGAAGGCCTCGATGACGGCGATCGACCGACCGGTCCCTGAATGATTGCTCGGTCCGCGTGGCGGTGCCCATCGGTAGTTCCGGGCCGGTCGGCGTGCCGGTCACTCCGACGGTCCTCGCCGTGCGATGGGGACGCGCCCGGACCGGAACCGTGGGTGGAACTACCCCTGCTATCGGCACCCGAACACGAAACATCCGCGCGTGGCCGCGAGCCTTGCCAGTCTGTCACCGGCAACCGTCGATGTTGTTGATCGCTGTCAATGTCGAATTGACCCGAATGTCACAAGCGCTTCGGCGTGGCGATCACATGGTGTGGGGTCAATTTCAGCGGCGTTCCACGACCTTGCCAGGCACCGCGTGGCGGCCCCCGACGAGGTTCTGGTGCGCGGATCGGGTGTGGCAGACGGTCAGACGATGATGCCGAGCTCGGCGTTGAGCTCGCAAAGACGCTGGTGCTCCTGGGTGCTCAGCGCGATGCGGGCCTCCAGCGCCTCGCGTTCGGCTTCCAGCCCGATGCCCAGCAGCACGCAGTCGGCAAGCGCCGCCGTGTCCCACGGCTTGCTCAGATAGCGGAAGATCGCGCCTTCGTTGAGCGCCATCATCGCAAGGTTCAGATCCGCATGGCCGGTCAGGGCGATACGCACCACCTGGGGCTGTTCCCGCCGGACCATGCTGAGCAGCTGCGCGCCGTTGACGTCGGGCATGCGCATGTCCGAGATGATGACGTGGATGGTCTCGGCTCGCAGCAGACGCAACGCCGCCTCGGCGCCGTTCGCGGTGAACACCCGTAGCTGGTGTCGGCGCAGCTCCCGGTTCAGCGCCGCGAGCACCTGGGGCTCGTCATCGACGCACAACACGGTGGGCGTGTCGGGCAGATACAACGTCGTCGGACTCGTTTGCTGATTCGCGTTAGGGGCAGGTCCCGGCGGTTGATGCAGCGGCTGCCCGGAGCACCGGGCGCGCGGCGCGCGTCATGTGAGCCGGCGCAGACTCCATCCAGCATATCGGCAGGCTGGTCCACGGCTTCAGTTTTCGGTTGGCGCCTGCTGGCGGCAGCACCACGCGCGCTACGCGGCGGACCCACGCTCGTCATGGTGGACAGCTCGAGGCAAGGCCATGAGAATCGGCGCGAGACCCGTTCCGTGGTAGCACCGACGAGGTATCTCAGGATCCCCTGCACGATTGCCCGTGCAGGGCTTAGCGTCGCGTGCAGCTGTTGCTCTGCATGCCCTGCCGGAGCCGAGCCTCTTGACCGTGAGAACGCCCAGACTGGCTGACGCCGACCCCATGCCATGGGCGGTCTGCGCGCTCGGCATCACCCAGATCACCGCTTGGGGCACCAGCTACTACTGCCTGGGGGTGCTGGCGGCGCCAATCTCCGAAGACACCGGTTGGACCCGCAGCTTCGTCTTCCTGGGGTTCACGGTCGCGCTGCTGGTGATGGGGGTGGTGTCGCCGATGGTCGGTCGCTGGATCGATGGTCGAGGTGCCCGCTCGGTGATGTGCACAGGCACGCTGATCGTCTCCGCCGGTCTGTATCTGTTGTCGTCGGTCGACGGGCAGATTGCCTACCTGCTGATCTGGGGTGCCTTGGGGCTGGGCATGCGCATGTGCCTGTACGACGCCGCCTTCGCTGCGCTGGTCCAGGTGACGCCCACGCGCGGCCGCCAGGCGATCTCCTATCTGACCCTGTTCGGTGCCTTCGCCTCGTCGGTGTTCTGGACGCTGGGACACCAGCTCGAGGCGACCCTGGGCTGGCGCGAGACACTTTTGTGGTTTGCCTTGATCAACCTGGTCATCTGCCTGCCGCTGAACTGGATGGGGCTGGCCCGTCGCGAGCAGCCCGGCAGGCAACAGGTCGCGCCCACGCCGGGGCGGGTGGTCGAGCGGGCGCCCCTGCGCGGCGCCACGCGGCGGCTGGCGATGCTGTTGTTCGCCCTCATCATGTCGCTCAACGGCTTCGTGTTCGGCGTCGTCTCCGTGCAACTGGTGCCGATCCTGGAGGGCGCCGGTCTGGCCACCGCGGCGGCTGTCTGGGTAGCGTCGCTGAAGGGGGTGGCACAGTTCGTCGGGCGGGTCGTGGAGATCCTGTTCGGGCGCAACCTGCGCGCCATCACCATCGCGCGCATCGCCATAGGCGTGTTGCCGCTGTGCATCGCCTTGCTGTTGCTGGCGGCTGGCAACTACGTGGCGCTGCTGCTGTTCACGCTGATCATGGGTGCTTCGCAGGGGGTCATCACGATTGTCCGCGGCGCCGTGCCGCTGGCCTTGTTCGGCAGCGAGGGTTACGGCACGGTGCTGGGGTTGATCGCCACGCCGGTGCTGCTGGTCAACGCCACGGCCCCGACCCTGTTCGCGCTGATCGTCGATCGCTGGGGCTGGCGCAGCGGCGAGCTGGTGCTGCTGATCTCCTCGGCCAGCGCCTGGCTGGCCATGGAGCTGATGTCGCGCTGGTACGAGCGGGCCAGCAGCAACACGGCCTCGAGCGCCGAGCTGAGACCGCCCAGCTGAGCGCCCAGCTGAGCTCCCAGCTGGGGCGGTGCAAAGGCCCCGGGCGGCGGGTCCGGCTCAGCCGCGTCTTGCCGGCAGCACGTCGCGGAAGCTGTGGAGCACGTCCTCGAACGCCGCCGTCAGGGTATCCAGCTCGGCTTCACCCATCGGCAGGGAGAGCACGATCATGTTGCGGCGTGCGATGTAGATACCGCGTTCGATCAGCGCCAGATGCATCAAGCCGCGTAGTGCCTTGCTGACCTGGTCGGAGTCCGTGGGGCCATTCAACGGACCATCGGTCAGGTGGACCATCATCATCGAGCCGATGCCGGTCACACGACCAGCGATGCCTTGTCGCTCGAGCGCCTGGTTGAGCCGCTCGCGCAGCGCGTCGCCACTTGCGTTCAGCCGCAGCGCCGCCTCGGGGGTGTACACCTGCTCCAGCCCGACGATCGCTGCCGACAGGCTCAGCACGTTGTTGTTGAAGGTGCCGGCGTGGGCCAACGCGTCGGGACGCCGGGGATCGAAACGTTCCATGACCCGACGCGCGCCGCCGAAGGCGCCGAAGGTCAGCCCACCGCCCAGATACTTGCCGAACGAGACCAGGTCGGGCTGGACGTTCCACAGGCCGTGCAGTCCACCCGGCGAGAGACGTGAGGTCATCACCTCGTCGAACAACAGCAGGCTGCCGGCGCGCTCGGTCTCCTCGCGCAGCATGGCGATGAACGCCGGGGTGGCCGGTATGCAGCCGCCGCTGCCGGTCATCGGTTCGACCACCACGGCGGCCAGATCGCGGGCCATGGCACGGATGGTCTCGCGCGTGCCCTGCACGTCGTTGTAGGTGCCCAGCGTCCAGTCGAAAGGTACGTTCAGACCGCGCCCGTAGGCGCCGAAGCTGATCACGCTGCCATGATAGGAGCCGGCAAAGCCCATCACCTTGTCACGGCCGGTGATCGCGCGCGCGGTCGACAGTGCCAGCAGATTCGCTTCGGTGCCCGAGTTGGTGAAGCGCACGCGCTCCACCGAGGGCCAGCGGTCGACGATCGCCTGGGCCAGCTTGGCCTCGGTCTCGTTATGGCCGCCCAGGACGATGCCGTTGTCGAGCGCCTCCTTCACGGCGGCGACGATCTTCTGCGCCGCGTCGTCCAGATCGTCGGCCGGGATCACGTTGAGCCCGGATTCGCGGATGATCTTCTTGCCGAGATCGACATTGGTGCCTTCCAGCCGGACGACCAGCGGCA
>JAGRHX010001242.1 GCA_020444775.1 Gammaproteobacteria bacterium | reverse complement strand
CCCGGCTCGTAGATCGGGATCTCCCCGCGAGTCAGCCTCTGGATCTTCGCTTCGTCGACATCCACACAGGTCACGTTGGCGCCGAACTCGGCAAAGCAGGCGCCCGATACCAGGCCCACGTAGCCCGCACCGATCATTACAACGTTCATTGGCTTCTCGATCTGTTGGGTTCTGGTTGCGTTCGCGCGCCGGCGCGCTCAGTCGCCGACGCGCGGCTGGGATTGCTCGATCTCATCGCGATAGAAGTCCAGGTACCACTGCACGAAGCGACGCACACCCTCCTCGACCGGCGTGCGTGGCCGGTAGTCGAAGGCTTCGACCAGCTCGCTGACGTCAGCATAGGTATCGGCAACATCACCGGCCTGCATCGGCAGCAGGTTCTTGATCGCCTGCCTGCCGGTGCTCTGCTCGATGGCGGCGATGAAGCGATCGAGCATCACCGCGTTGTTGTTGCCGATGTTGTAGATGCGATGTGGCGCGCAGGAGCTGGCCGAGTCGGGCGCATCCGCCGACCATGCGGGGTCGGGCTGCGCGGGTCTGTCCAGGACCCGGAGCACCCCCTCCACGATGTCGTCTATATAGGTGAAGTCGCGGCGATGACGGCCATAGTTGTAGACGTCGATGGGCTTGCCGGCGACGATGTTGGCGGTGAACTTGAACATCGCCATGTCAGGTCGTCCCCACGGCCCATAGACGGTGAAGAAGCGCAGCCCGGTGGCCGGGATCCCGTACATGTGGCTGTAGGTGTGGGCGAACATCTCGTTGGACTTCTTCGACGCCGCGTACAGCGAGACCGGATGGTCGACCCGGTCGTGCACCGACCAGGGCATGTGCGTGTTCGCGCCGTACACCGAGCTCGAGGAGGCATAGACCAGATGCTCCGTGCCGTGATGCCTGCAACCTTCGAGGATGTTCAAGAAACCCATCACGTTGCTGCTCACATAGGCGTGCGGATGGGTGACCGAATACCGGACCCCGGCCTGCGCGGCCAGGTTCACCACCCGTTCGGGCTTGTGGTCGCGGAACAGCTGGTCCATGGTGGCGGCATCGGCGATGTCGGCGCGCACGTCCAGGAAGCCGGCATGCGGGGTCAAGCGGGCCAGCCGGGCATGCTTGAGACGCACATCGTAGTAGTCGTTGACGTTGTCCACGCCGATGACCTCGTCACCGCGTTCGAGCAGGCGTAGGGCCAGGGCGGCGCCGATGAAGCCGGCGGTGCCGGTGACGAGTACCTTCATGATCTGCAGTCGTTGCCTGGTCTGGGAATACGTCTTCGCGGATTGCGGGCGGTCACGGCACTCAACGTTGCGGTGCCACACACCGTGACACGGCAGCGAAGTATAGGGAATACCGATCCGGGGTTCATGCCGGAAACGGCGACCCGCGTCACGTCCTGACCAATGCACGTGGCGACCGGATGTGGCGATCGCCGGCGGATGCGACATCGAAGCGGCCCCCGGCAGCGTGCCGACACGAAGCGCACTCACGTACAGCAGGTGACCGTCATGCCCTCTACCGAAGGAACCGCGCTGACCATCGTCAGCCTGGTGCCGCTAACGGCGCCGGAGGCGGACCGTATACGCGCCATCGATCCCACCCTCGAGCTGATCGAGGCCGGTGGCTGGTTCGACGGCGAGCTGGCCAGGAGCTGGCCCGAGGCTACGGCGCGGCGCTACATACACGGTCAGGGCCAGGGCACCCGTGCCGAGCGGGATGCCCTGCTGGCGCGCGCCGACGTGGTGATCGGCGGCTTTCCGTTTCCACTCGATCTGCGCGCCAGGGCACCACGCATGCGCTGGTTCCACCAGAGCCCGGCCGGGGTCAGCAATCTGCGTGTCGGCGACCTCTGGGCCAGCGACGTGCTCGTCACCAGCTCGCGTGGTTTTGGCGAGACCCGCGCGATCGCCGAGTACGCGCTGGCCGGCATGCTGTATTTCGCCAAGGGCTTCGACCAGGCGGCGCGTGATGCGCGCGGCGGTGCCTTCGACCACCCGCGATACAGCATCGGCGCCATGGCTGAGAAGACGGTATGCGTGATCGGTGCTGGCGGCATCGGCCGTCAGGTCGCCGAGCTCTGTCATGCGCTGGGCATGCGGGTAACAGGCACCCGACGACACACCGAGCGAGACGAGTCGGACCGCCCGTTCGAGCGTATCGAGCCGCCCGAGCGGCTGCACGAGCTGCTCGCCGAGAGCCAGTTCGTCGCGGTCTGCTGCCAGTGGACCGAGCAGACCACCGGGCTGTTGGACAGCCAGGCCTTTGCCTGCATGCGGCCTGGCACCATCCTGGTCAACGTGGCACGCGGTGAGATCGTCGACGAATCGGCGCTGCTCGTCGCGCTCGAGAACGGCACGCTCGGCGGCGCGGTGCTGGATGTCTATGTCGGCGAGTTCGAGCACACGCCACCCGCGGCGCTGTGGTCGCATCCCAAGGTGCTGGTAACGCCACACACCTCGGCGATGTCGGACCGACGCAGACGACGCTTCGTCGATTGCTTCTGCGAGAATCTGCGGGCCTGGCTGCGCAACGAGCCGATGATCAACACCGTGGACTGGCACCAGGGCTATTGAGCCGACACGCCGATCCCAGGCCGTCGGGCCGATCGGCACCGC
>JAGRHX010001241.1 GCA_020444775.1 Gammaproteobacteria bacterium | reverse complement strand
GGAACTTGGTCTGGATCTGGTACAGATTCAGCGGCAGCTGGCGGTAGGAGCGGATCTCGCGCCGCGCGATATCGGTGATGACCTCCTCGTGGGTCGGCCCCAGACAGAAGGATCGGTCGTGACGGTCGGTGAAGCGCAGCAGCTCCGGACCATAGGCGGTCCAGCGACCGGACTCCTGCCACAGCTCGCCGGGCTGCACGCCGGGCATGAAGATCTCCTGACCGCCGGCCAGATCCATCTCCTCGCGGACGATCTGCTCGACCTTGCGCGCGGCCCGCCAGCCCAGCGGCAGCCAGCTGTAGAGCCCGGAGGCGAGCTGCCGGATAAGGCCGGCCCTGAGCATCAGCTGATGACTGATGACCTCCGCATCGGCGGGTGTCTCACGAGTGGTTGGCAGCAGGATTTGCGACTGACGCATGGGAGAGGTCCCTGGGGAAATCGGGGGGTATCGGCCTGTCGAGCCCGTGCGCTCGAGATTGCCGGGTTGAAGGGAGTCGTGCATCGGGTGGACGCGGCGCGGCGCTTCGACACGCCCGGACGACCCCGTCAGGACGACGCGACCAGGGTGACGTAGGTCGGTGGCGTCGTGGGTCGCAGCGGCAGCCCGGCGCCTGGCGTCGAACGCATAGTGTCGCACGTGTGCGCACCACACGGATGCCCCGGGCGGCCGCTTGCCGACCCCGCCGTCGCGGATCGTGGTCCGACAGCGCCTGCCCGTGCCGGTCTTACTTGCAGTAGTCGGCGATCTGCTTCTGGGTGGCCTCGATGCGCGCGGCCCGCTCGTTGTCCTCGATGAAGACCTCGTTGCCGTCCTTGTCGACCGTCTTCAGTCGCGGTGCGTCACGCAGCAGACGCAGGTTCTGGCGCGCCGTCTCGCAATTCTTCTTCAGCACCGCCTCGCGTTCCGCCTCCTGCGCCTGGATCTTGTCGCGGAATTCCTCGTCCTTGCGCGCCTCGTTCGACTCGTCCACGCGCTTGTCCAGATTGTCGCCGGTGCTGGTGTCGGCCGGTGGCTTGACGCCGATCAGCTTGACCGTCTCGGCGTCCTGCTTGTTCGGCGGCGGTCGGTTCGAGTAGACGGTCTGGCCGGACTCGTCGGTGTACTTGTAGAGCTTGCCCTGGGCGTTCACGTCCCCGGGGCTGCCGGACAGGACGAGCAGCACGCAGGCAAGCAGGCCCAGGGCCTTACCAGCGAGCCGCTGGCGGTCGGACCGTTGGCGGTCGGGCATGAGCAGCACTCCCAATCTGATGGCGCCGATCTGATGGCGTGATCTGGTTGCGCGGTCTGATTACGTGATCGCCCGGCGTGAGTGCCGTGCATCGGTGGTCGGATTCAGGATTCAGTTGATCCGATCCCGTGGTCTGATTCCATGCTTCCATCCGTCTCGGACGGCGCAAGACGGCGCAAGATGGGGCAGGACGATCATCGCAATCTCACAAACCACAATCCTGGAAAGGATAGTGCCTCATGCGGCCGATTGCCTAGCACCACCGATACTTGCGTCACAGTCCGAAGAATCCGCTTGAGCACGTCGTCGGGTCCTCCGTGAGCACATCTGCGGGTCTTGGACGGGGGCGCCGGCGTCGTGCGGCGGACGCTTCCCAGGAGCCTGCTTCGGCAGCCAACGCGGCGCCTTGACCGACGTTCCGGGCTTGCGGTACTTTGCCGGGCTTTCAGTCACTTCCGTGTCAGCACCAGCCGGATCTGCCCCGAGCGGTCAGCTCGCGGTCTCGGGAGGCGCCCGAGGCACAGTCAGCTGCTCCGAGCCGGCCGCGTCGCGACCTCGGTCAGCGCGACTGAGCGCGCAC
>JAGRHX010001240.1 GCA_020444775.1 Gammaproteobacteria bacterium | reverse complement strand
ATCGAGGAGGCCGCGCGGCTGGCGCACATCCACGACTTCATCATGTCGTTGCCCGATGGTTATCAGAGCATGGTCGGTGAACGCGGACTGAAGCTCTCCGGTGGCGAGAAGCAACGGGTCGCGATCGCCCGGACCATCCTGAAGAACCCGGCCATCCTGGTGTTCGACGAAGCGACGTCGGCCCTGGACACCCATACCGAGCAGGAGATCCAGCGCAACCTCGCCGAGATCGCCCGCGGCCGCACCACCTTGAGCATCGCCCACCGTCTGTCCACGGTGGTCGATGCCGACGAGATCGTCGTTCTCGATGCCGGTCGCGTGGTCGAGCGCGGCCGCCACCAGGAGCTGCTCGCCCGCAACGGCCGCTATGCGCGTATGTGGCAACAGCAGCAATCGATCGTGAACGAGCAGGGCTGAGCTCCCGGCAGCTGGCCGGTCCCCTGGCGACCTTCCCCGGGCGACCTTCCCTGGGCGATCTACGGACTAACGGTTCAGGCCATCGAGAATCGCCCGTGCGCCGCGGTCTATGAGCAGCGTGTCATAGCCGGTGAGGATCAGGCGATAGCCCTTGTCGATCATCTGGTTGGCGAGCGCATTGTCGGGGGCGAGCCCACCGACCGCGATGCCGCTTGGCAGCAGCGCTGCCTCGGCGCGGGCAATGGCCTGCTGGACCTCAGGATGGTTCGGACCGTCACGATGGCCGTAGCTCATGGACAGGTCGTTCGGTGCGATCAGACAGGCGTCCACGCCTTCGACCCTGGCGATGTTCTCGATGTCGTCGATGGCGTCCTTGTGCTCGATGAGCAGCACACACATGATCTCGCGGTCGGCGATATCCGGATAGCTGCGCATGTCGGTGCCGAATCGATACGAGGCGTAGAACGGTCCGAAGCCGCGATCGCCGATCGGTGGGTAACGCAGCGCGGCGACCGCGGCGCGCGCCTCCTCGGCACTCTTGATCATCGGGAAGATGACACCCATCGCCCCCGCATCCAGCACCGGTTTGACCAGCCAGTGCTCGTTCCAGGGCACGCGCACCAGCGGCGCGGTCGCCGTGCCACGGGTCGCCATGATCATCGCGTGCGCGGACTCGATGCTGATCGGGCCGTGCTCCATGTCGATGAACACCCAGTCGAAGCCAGCGCCGGCAAGGGCCTGGACCATGTGCGGGCTGGGCATGCTGACGAGCAGACCTATGCCGGGCCTGCCCGCGGCGATACGCGCCCGCAGGGCGTTGCTGGACGCCGCGGTGTGTGACTCCGGGCTCGCTGAAGCGCTGCTCATGCTCGGTTTCTCCTTCGCTTGTCGTGTCGTGGTTGTGGGAAGCTGGGGCGCCGTGCCGGACTCATGACTCGGATTCCGCGACCGGCGTGGCGACCGGATTGTTCCTGGTTGGATCGTTGTGGGCGCGGCCACGCAACGCGTCGTCGTAGCCGGGCCACTTGACGTGCACGTCGCGTTGCGGGAAGGGGATCTCTATACCGTTGCGCTGAAGCTCGGCCACCACCTGGGTCAACAGCTCGTGGGTCACCGTGAGGCGATCGGTCAGTGCCTGCACCCGCACGTGGATCTCGAAGTTCAGCGAGCTGTCGCCGAGGCTGCGAAACCACAGCCGCGGCTGCGGCTCCTTGAGCACCAACGGGTGATTGGCCATCACCGTCAGGATGCTCTCGTTGACCACCTTGAGGTCGGAGCCGTACGCGACGCCTACCGGGATCACCACCCGCGTGATGGAGTTGGTCAGTGTCCAGTTGGTGACCTGGCTGGTGATGAAGGTCTTGTTCGGTACCACCGTCTCCTTGTTGTCGAAGTCGGTGATGGTGGTGGCACGGATGCGGATGCGTGACACCGTGCCATCCAGACCGCCGACGGTGACCACGTCACCGACCCTGATCGGGCGCTCGAACAGGATGATCAGACCCGACACGAAGTTGGCGAAGATCT
>JAGRHX010001239.1 GCA_020444775.1 Gammaproteobacteria bacterium | reverse complement strand
CGCAGGGGTCGGGACGCCGCTCGTGATGGCCCCGCTCAGCGCAGTGCCGCGAGCTGATCGCGGACCGCGCCGAGCTGCTGCCGGAGCGCCGGGTCGTCCACCCCGGCGATGCTTTGATTGATGTCGGCAAGCGTGGTCTCGAGCTGCCAGGCCGCCGGCCCCTGCCGCGCGACCTCCAGGGCCAGGGCCTGGACCTGCGCCAGCTCCCGGGCCCTGAACGCCGCGCCGAGCAGGGTTCGCCGCGCCCAGCCATCGTCCTCGCCGCGCTCGATGGCGCGCCGGCAGGCCCGTACCGTGTGCTGGTCCTGGTAGGCCGCTTCCTCCAGATCGCCGGGTCGGCCACGGGCCCGCAGCAGCTCCGGCAGATTACAGGCACAGAAGTAACCGTTCAGATCGAGCTGCGCGCCGCGCGTGTAGTGTTCGATGGCCGAGTCCAGATGGGCGAGCTCCTCGAGCCCCGGCAGCGCATCGGCGCTGGCCTGCGCGCTCGCCAGTCGCGCATCACGGCTCTGACGCCAGAGCCGCTTGTAACGGCCGCCGAGCAGCCCCTGACGTTCGGCACTGTCACCGCGCAGCTCGATGAGTGACTTCAGTCCCTCGATGGCGAGTTCCGGATCGCCCAGCTCGGCCTGCGCGAGCAGCACCTGCTCGCGGGTGAAATCGCTGCCACGCAGCGTCTCGGGCAGGTCTTGCACGTAATCGACCAGCGCCGCCCAGCCAAGACCGTCACGCACCAGGGTCACAAGCTCGGCGGCCACCTCCGGGAGCTGCAGCGCGGCCCCGGTATGGCTGCGCAGCAGCTCGCGCACCGCCTGCGCCTGGGCCGAGCGGTCCTTGCGCAAGCGGATCGCCCTGACCCGCGTCTGGAACTGATTGAGACGCTCCAGCTGGTCACGGAACACGGTGGACTGCGATTTGTCCTTGACCAGCTCGTGGAACGGGCTGGGCGAATCCTTCTTCACCGTCACCGCTGCCCGCAACCAGTCACGGATGCGCGCCGCCTCCTCGTCTGGAACGTCGCCGTCATGCAGCGCGTAACGTTCGGTACGGATCTGGTCGACGTCGAACAGCTGTCTGGACCACTCGGCGGCGACCAGCACGCAGTGCGACTGCCTGAACGCGTGCCGCAGTCCGACCTCGTAGTAGACATTGCCATTGGGCAGGCTCAGATCGGCGATCACAAGCTCGGCGAGCGCCAGCCGCTCGAACATGTCCTTGACGATGACGCTGCCGAGCTCGGTATCGGCTCGCACCGGCAGGTAGCCCAGCTCGTCCAGCGCCGGGGCGAAGGCCTTGTCCCACAGCGCATCGAAATCGATGTGCGCCGGCGCGCCATCCAGCGCGCCGGTGACGGTGCGCTTACGAAACGGCATGACCATGACAGCCACCGGTCGAAGCTCATCGACTGACCGTTGCTCGCTCATCGCCCCCTCCTCCTACGGCTGCCGCATACGTTAGCTCCATTCGAGGTGCCCCATTCAAGGAGCCCTGCGCGCTATCGGAGCGCGTTCGTCCCGACCTGTCAATGCGGCTCGACCGCGGCCCGGCCGCCCCGTCGACCGCGACTTGCCCTGGATTAAGGCTGTGCATGGCCGTCTCGCGTATGGTGGCCGCCAGACACATGATCAGACATACAGCCAGGTGGACAAGTCTCATGCCCGTCTCCGCATCCGGAACCCATCGCCCAGCATTGCCCGCATCGCGCCGCGACCGCCGCTCGCGATCCACGCCGCGGCGCTGGCTGTCATTGAGCCTGACCGTGCTCTGGCTGCCGTGCTGGACGGCCCTCGCACAAGCACCGTCGGTTCGGGTGCCGCCCCCCGCGCCGGCCGTGGAGTCGGCCCGGCAAACACGCCAACCGGCGCTGACCGAGCAGCTGCCGAGCCTCGGTCAGTACGCGCCCTGCGCCTGTCGCGGCAGCGTGCCGCCGATGTTCAATCGCGTCTTCGCCCAGGCCCGGGCCGGGAACGGTTCGGTGGGATTCTCCAATCTGAGCTGCGTGGTCTCCCTGGGCGAGCGCTATCCACGAGTCGCCATCGCCCAGCAGGTGACGCTGGCATTGCGCTTTGTCGATCCGAACACCGCCCGGGTCGAAGCCGTGCACGGGCGGGTGCCCGGTTTCGAGCTGCTCGGCAAGGGCTTTGACGACTCCCGCTGGAGTCTGGGGCAACCCCGCCAGGACTGTCGCAATCTGCTGCGCTTCGACGGCGCCAACGCCGGCCCGCTCAGTGGCTGTTTCGTGATCGACGCGGCCGGCGGCATCAATGGTCGACAGATGCCTATCGACGTCAAGGGGCGCTTCGGCCTCGGCCGCAATGCGCTCATCGAGTTCGAGCTGAACGGCCGCGGCTCGCCCGGCCGGCTGCTGGGTCTGGATCTGCGTTGAGCGGATCGTCGCGGCGAAACACCGATCGCGGCCCCGCGCATGCTGTCCATCTTCATCAGCTACCGGCGTCAGGACGTCCCCCAGGCGAGCGAGTCCATCCACGCCCGCCTGCACACCGAGTTCCCGCTGACCTTCATCGATCGGGAGGGCATCTCACCGGCTGAGCATTTCCCCATGCGGATCCGCGACGCGATCCGCGGAAGCGACGTGATGCTGGTGGTGATAGGGCCACGCTGGCTGTCGCTGCTCGGCGACGACACGTGCTCAGACTACGTGCAGGCCGAGATCCAGACCGCGCTGGAAGAAGGTCTGTATCTGCTGCCGGTGCTGGTCGAAGGTGCAGCCATGCCCGAGGCCGACCAGCTACCGGCCGCGATCCGCCCGCTACACGCCTTCAATGCCCTCGACTGGCAGGGACCGGCGGACAGCGAGCGGCTCTGCGCGCTGCTCTACGAGCGGGTCGCCCGGTTGCCCGACCAGGTCCGGCCCGGCGGTCCACGATCCCAAGCCGCCGAGCCCGAGCCGGGACCTGCGTGGTATCCGGACGCCGGACACGAGCTCGCCCCGGCGGGCGCCGATCGCACCGCTTCAGCCGCAGCACGTACGACGCAACGCGAGTCGCTGCGCGGCCTGCGCCTCGACGCCGACACGACCAGCAGACGGCTGTTCGAGGCCGTGGATCTGCGCCATTGCAGCTTCCGCGGCGATTGGTCCGATGCGCGGTTCATCGACTGCCAGCTGGAAGGCACCGATTTTCGCGACGCCGTTCTGCGCCACGCCGCCCTGCACGGCTGCAGCCTCGGTATCGCCCCGCGCGCCGCTCTGCTACTCGGCATCGGCCTGCTGGCCATGCAGATGCTGACCGCGGCCTGCGCGGTGCTGGCGCTGTTCATGGCCGTGGTCGCGATGCAGAAGCTGATGACCAACCTGGTCGCGCTCGCCGCGGGTGGCCCCTTGCCCGGCCTGCCCTGGCACCTGTGGCTGATCGACGACCTGACCTTTCTGGTCTATGGCACACTGCATGCCATGCTCGGCGGGATCCTGATCGCCATACCGCTGTGGCGCTACACCAACCCCGCGCGCTGGCGACGCGCGCCGCCGCCGGGTCTCGCACTGCTGGTGGTGCTCGGCACCATCGGTTATCTGATCGGCAGCACCGATCTGCTCGGCGTGAGCGCGGTGACCGCGACGCCGTGCGACGTCGAGTCGGTGACCCTGGCCGACAGCGTGCGCTATCTGGGGATGAGCGCGGTCTATCTGCCGGTCGGTCTGCTCAGCGCCTGCGGACTCGGGGTCCTGACCCGCGCCGCCTCGCGAACAGGCTGGCGCGTTGCGACCGGTCCGGGCGCCGATGCCTTCCGCTTGCTCGGACTGCTGTTCGCGGCGGCGCTGATCTTCTCGATTGGCGCGCTGCAGGAGCCGCTGGCCCGTTTCCAGGGACAGGTCTGCCAGCTCGCGGTGCTCGGCACGATCGGCGTCACCGCCCTGCTCTCGCTACGCACACGCGGCTTTGCGATGGCGGTGCACGCCAGGCTGCAGGCCGGCCACGCTCCAGGCCTGGACCGGCTCATCCTGCTCGCGCTCAGCCCCTACGCCAGCCAATTCCAGGGCACGGACCTGGAGCACGCCAGCCTCGAGGGCTGCCGGGTGATGCTCGCCGATCTGCGCGACACGCGTCTGCT
>JAGRHX010001238.1 GCA_020444775.1 Gammaproteobacteria bacterium | reverse complement strand
CATCATGAAGATGAACGCCTGCAAGGTGATGACCAGGATATGGAAGATCGCCCAGCCGAGACCGAGCAGCACCTGCAGACCGAACATGATGAATGGCCCCGCCTCCATGACACTCTCAATCGTGTGTCCGAGCGTGAACAGCGCAATCAGGATGAAGATGAGCTCGCCAGCGTACAGGTTGCCGAACAGTCGCAAGGCGAGGGAGATGGGCTTGGCCGCGTCCTCGATGATGCGAAAGAGGATGTTCACGGGCACCAGATACTTGCCGAAGGGGTTGAAGCACACCTCCTTGAGGAAGCCGCTCGTGCCCTTGATCTTGAAGCTGTAGAAGTACATCAGGCCGAGCACGGTCAGCGACATCGCGAAGGTCGCGTTCAAATCGGTGCTGGGTACGACCTTCAGGTAGTTGATGCCTACACCGCTGGCCAGCGCAGGGAGCAGATCGACCGGGACCAGGTCCATGAAGTTGAACAGGAAGACCCAGCAGAAGATGGTCAGCGCCAGTGGCGCGACCAGATCGCTCTTACCGTGGAAGCTCTCCTTCACCGAATTGTCGATGAATTCGATCATCATCTCGACAAAGCTCTGGAAACCACGCGGCACGCGGATCCCCTCGCCTGCCGTCGCGTGCTGTGCCGCCTTGTAGAAGCTATAGCCGAACAACACCGCGAGCACGATGGAGAAGAACAGCGTGTCCAGGTGCAGCGTCCAGAATCCCTCACCGACCGAGTTGTTGGTCAAATGGTGAATGATGTATTCGGTAGCCGACTGCGGGCCGTGATGTCCGGTACTCTCGGTTGCCACGGGAGCTAAAAACCTCGATGCGGGATGAGCAGGGAAAACCAGTAGGCGGAAAGGCAGCCTATATACGTCAAAAACAAAACCAAGGGACTGATGTCGATCAACAAAAAGCTGAGCACGAACAGGACTGCCGTCATCAGCAGCTTGAACAGCTCCGCCGCAAAGAACGTTCGCAGGATCTGGTCCGGGCGCCTGTCCTTTCGCACTCGCGTGGTACGAATCGCGTAACTCATGCTCGGCAAGACGCAAATGACCAGACCGGCCAGCGCCGAGGGCACCGCCGACACGCCGACCAGCCCCCAGGCCAGCAGTGCCGCCAGCGCGCCAATGACGAGCTGCAGAGTCAGGACCCTGCCGACCTCCAAGCCGCCGACCTCCGAGCCGCCGGCACCTGCGGGCCCATCAGCCCGTGCCGCCCCGCCAGGGTCTTGATCACGACCTTGCTCACGACCTTCTTCGGACATGCCCCTCGAATCCGTATCCGGCCGCGTGCCGCTGTCGCCAGTCCGGCGCGTTTCAGCCGCTCACGGCGGCACACATGGTGGCACACACAGACAGCCGCACACACTCTGGGACACGCACTCTGGAAAACACTCTCTGGGACACGCTCTCTGGGACAACCTTGTGGGGGTCCCGAGCCGCGCCGGAGCCAGCGCCAACCATCGGCGGGCGGTCGCACAGCCGTTCGGCTTGCGCCCACCGAGCATGTTGCGATACCCGAAGCGGCCGGAGTGTAGTCAACATCAAGGATAGGGGCAAGCCGAGTTTCAGCCCGACCCTACGCCGGCCGTCGATCAGCGATCAGCAGTCAGTCAGCCTGCGGTCAGCGCAGGCGCGCCAGCAGCCCATCCAGCTCGTCGAGCGTGGCGAAATGCACGGTGATGTTGCCGGCACCGGCGGCGCGGGTTCTTATCTCGACCTTTGAGCCCAAGCGCTCGGACAGCTCGCGTTCCAGCCGCGCCACATCCGGATCCTTGCGAGGTGTCGCCGCCACCGCACCACGCGCCTCGTCACCGGTGCGCAGTCTGCGTACCAGTCGTTCGGCTTCACGGGCGCTCAGACCGCGACTGCTGATCTCC
>JAGRHX010001237.1 GCA_020444775.1 Gammaproteobacteria bacterium | reverse complement strand
GGAGCACGAGCTGATCAAGACCACCGTGCCTAAAGCCAAGGAGCTTCGGCGCGTCATCGAGCCGTTGATCACGCTCGCCAAGGAAGACAACGTCGCCAAGCGGCGTCTTGCCTTCGCGCGTCTGCGCAGCAAGGAGGCGGTGAGCAAGCTGTTCGGCGAGCTCGGGCCTCGGTATCGAGAGCGTCCGGGCGGCTATGTGCGGATTCTCAAGTGCGGCTATCGTGCAGGTGACCGGGCGCCTATGGCCTATGTCGAACTGGTCGATCGGCCGGTTGTCGATATCGACGACATGGATGACGACGACGACGAGTAACCCTTGCGGAACTCGCGCGAGGCGCGTGCTTTTTGTCTGATGAGCCGGGCTTCGTGCCCGGCTCTGTCGTTCTGGGCATTCTCGAACCGGCACGGTGCGCCGCGTCGGATCCGGCAAGGCTGTGTTGGCATTGACCGGACGCTGTCAGCCTCACATCGGGGTGGGCGATGTTCTTTCTGTTCACAGACTTCGGACGTGCCGGGCCCTATGTAGGTGAGATGCATGCAGTGCTGCATCAGCAGGCAGCGGGGCGAGCGGTCATCGATCTGATGCACGACGCGCCGCGTTTCAAACCGGTGCCCGCGTCGTACCTTCTGGCTCGACTCTTGCGACGCCTGCCGCCCGGCAGTGTCACCGTGGCGGTGGTCGACCCCGGGGTCGGCAGTGAGTCGCGACGACCGGTCTGGGCCGAGGTCGACGGCCGCTTCCTGGTCGGCCCCGATAACGGCCTGCTGGACGTGAGCCTGCGCAGCGCGGGCGAGTCGAGCTTGCATGAGATTCTCTGGCGTCCCGAGGGTCTGTCCAACAGCTTTCACGGTAGGGATCTGTTTGCGCCGGTTGCGGCGATGCTCGCCAACGGCTCGCCGCCGTGCTCTGGCCCTGCCGAGCATCGCCGGGGTTGGGACAGCCAATGGCCGGCCTCTTTGCCAGAGATTGTCTACGTGGACGGCTTTGGCAATCTCATGACCGGCATCGATGCCTCCAAGGGCGAGGTCGAGCAGGCGGTGCGGATCGCGGAACGTAAGATCTGGCCGGCCCGGACCTTCTCGGACGTGCCGGTCGGCCAGCTCTTCTGTTACGCCAATTCGCTGGGTCTGTTGGAGATCGCGGCCAATCAGGGAAATGCCAGCGAGCGCCTGGGGGTCGGTATAGGCGAGCCTGTCAGCCGGGCCGAGCGCGAACCCGAACGCTGACCGGGCCGGGCGTGGTACAGGCGCCGGGCACGGATTCGGCGCGCCCTCGGCATGAGCGCAGCGGGTATGGGATCAGTCGGCCTTCAGTCTGGCTCGCAACAGCTCATTGACCTGTTGCGGGTTGGCCTTGCCCTTGGTGGCCTTCATCACCTGGCCGACGAAATAGCCGAACACCTTATCCTTGCCGCTTCGGTACTGCTCGACCTGGGCAGGACTGGCGGCAACGATCTCGTCGACAAGCTTCTCTATCTCGCCGCTATCGGTCATCTGCCGTAGTCCCTGAGCCTCGATGACCTGATCCGGGTCCAGTTCGTCCTCGGACTGCCAGAGGGCCTCGAATACCTGCTTGGCAATGTTGCCGGAAATGGTCCCATCTTCGATACGCGTGACCAGACGGCCCAGGGCTGCAGGCGAGACCGGGCTCTGGCGCACCTCCAGCTCCGCCTTGTTGAGGTTGCCCAGCAGGTTGACCAGCACCCAGTTGGCGACCAGTTTCGCGGGTGCCTGCGACGCGCCGACCGCGGACTCGTAGTATTCGGCGAGATCCGGTGACTCGGTGAGTATGGCGGCATCCTCCGAGCGCAGTCCGTGTGCATCCATGAACCGTTGGCGCTTGTGATC
>JAGRHX010001236.1 GCA_020444775.1 Gammaproteobacteria bacterium | reverse complement strand
ATTGCGCTTCTGCGGCATGGTCGAGCTGGCGCCGCGCCCGGCGACGAAGGGCTCCAGCACCTCACCGATCTCGCTTTGCATCATCAGCATGATGTCATAGCCGATCTTGCCGATCGTGCCCATCACCAGTGCCAGCAGCCCGGTCGTCTCGGCGAAGCCGTCACGGATGGTATGCCAGGTGATGTCCGGGACGCCGAGACCGAGCTCCTCGGCGAGCGCGGCCTGCACGGCGAGGCCGTCCCGCCCCAATGAGGCCAGCGTGCCGGCCGCGCCGGCGAACTCCACCACCTGAAGACGCGGCCTGAGCTGTTGCAGTCGTTGCCGGTGCCGGTCCATGGCCGACAGCCAGGTGGCGCACTTGTAGCCGAAGCTGATTGGCAGGGCATGCTGCAGATGGGTACGCCCCGCCATTGGCGTGCTGGCGTGCTCGTGGGCGAGTCCCGCCAGGGCCTCGGCAATCGCATCGATCTCGACCTCGACCAGCTGCAACGCATCGCGTAGCTGCAGCACATCGGCGGTATCCATGATGTCCTGGGTGGTCGCACCCCAGTGACAGTATTGACCCAAACCCTCCTCGGCCAGCTCACTGAGCTGCTCGACCAGCGGCAGGATCGGGTAGCCGACGATCTCGGTGCGCCGTGCCAGACGCTGAAGGTCAATCCGATCGACCGTGGCAGCCGCGGCAATCGCCTCGGCCGCATTGGCCGGGATGATGCCAAGCCGCGCCTGGGCGCGCGCCAGTGCCACCTCGACGTCCAGATAGCGCTGCACCAGATTCCGATCGGAGAACACGGCACGCATCGGCTCGGTGCCGAACATCTCGCCGAACACGCCGTTGCTGACCACGACCGAAGGCATCATCACGCCTCTATTGCTATTGCTGGCATGACCCGGCGCCTGACTTCGGCGCCGGGGCTCGCCGGGTCACGTTCGAGATAGCTGCATGCGCTCAGCGCAGCACGCGCACGCGATGGTTCTCACTATCGCCGACGTACACCGCGCCGGACGCATCGACGAATACGCCGTGCGGCCGGGCAAGGCCGCAGCGCAGCGGATCGCCATCAGGGCCATCGTGGGCCTGGCCATCACCGAGTATCGTCTCGATATGACCGCCGGCCAGGTCGATACGGCGGATGGTGTGGCTTTCGGTATCGGCGATGTAGAGCGCGCGGTCCGGTCCCAGCGCGATACCCTTGGGGCCGCTCAGCCGCGCCGCCCGCGCATCCCCGCCATCGCCGTCGTACCCAGACTCACCGGTGCCCGCCACGCGCCGCCAGGTCATCTGCCGGGCATCCAGCTCGAGTACCATGTTGCCCTCGCGAAGCACCAGGTACATGTCACCGCTCTCGGCGAATGCAATCGCACGCGGACCGTTCAGCGCCGTGCCACGCAAGGGCGCGCCATCGGCGGTGGCGGCCTGCTCGCCGGTCCCGGCATAGGTCTCGATGTGCGCGGTGTCTGGGTCTACCCGGCGAATACGGTGATTGCGGATGTCGCAGATGTACAGCCAGCCGAATGCATCGAACTCGATACTGTGCGGC
>JAGRHX010001235.1 GCA_020444775.1 Gammaproteobacteria bacterium | reverse complement strand
TACGTGGGACCGGCGAACCTCGCACGCAGGACCCGCGCCACCGGGATGTTCGCGGGCATGCGCCGGCTCGGGCGAGGCCGGTATCGAGTCCGGATCGAGCCGTTGACGACACCGCCGTACAGCAGCTCTGCGCGCAAGGTCATGGATGCCTACGTGCAGCGCGCCGAGGCCCTGGTGCGTGAGGACCCGGGCGCCTGGCTGTGGTCGCACCGGCGCTGGAAATACAAGAAGCCGCTATACGGTTGAGCGGTGTGGGGTTGGTCGTCAACGCTGCCCCAGCACGAATTCATAGCTCGCCACCCAGCCCTTGCGGCCTTGCTGCGAGACTTCCTCGAGAACCATCGCCAGCGCCTCCGGCGCCCACTTCGAGTCCGGGTCGTTCTGGAAGAACAGCCGGGTGACGAGCTGCGGATGCTCGGGGTGCTCGATGATGAAGTGGATGTGCCGCGGAATACCGCCGGTGAAGCCCGGGAACACGGTCGTCACCCGAAACACTCCGCGCTCGTCGGTCTGCAGCACGGTCCGCCAGCGGTCGTGCTCGTGCACCCCCTCGTGATTCGCATGCAGCACCCGCACCATTGCGTTGGCGAGCGGTTGACCGCAGGTGTCGAGCACGCGGGCGCGCAGGAACAGTGGTTCACCCGGATCGCTCTCCTGCCAGAGCCGACTTTCGGTCCCGCTGTGCGAGAAGTCATGCGGACCGGCGTCGGTAGGTGGGGTGGGTTCGCGCGGCGTGCAGGCCAGGGCAAGCCCGCTCGCGCCGCAGAGCAGGACCGTGAGCAGGGTTGCCCGGAGGGGGTGCAGAGTCAGCATCGTTTCGCGCCTCGGTGGTTCGCTGGCCCGGTTGGACCGCTGGATGCCGGAAGGCTACACGAGCACGCGGCTAGACGAGCGTGGGCAACCGATAGGCCCGCGCAGCGGTGTCGTGGAACAGCTCGCGTTTCTCGTCCGCGCTGTAGCGGGCAGCGATCCGTTTGAACGCGTTCCACAGCACCACATAGCTTGCGCCGCGGTTGTCGACCGGGAAGTTCGATTCGAACATGCAGCGCTCGGGGCCGAAGGTGTCGATCGCATACGCGATGGGCTCGGCCCACGGCTCGGCGAGCTGCCTGGAGTCGGGTGGCACCGCCTGCCGGTCCCAGCGAAAGCCCATCATCGGCATGCCGATGCCACCGAGCTTGAGCCAGGTGTTGGGGCAGCTCGCCAATGCCGCCATGGCCTTGCGCCAGAAGGCCAGACACTCCTCGCGTCGACCTCGATAGGGGCCTACACCCAGGAAGCCGCCGAGGTGACCGATGATGATGGGCGTCTGCGGGCAGGCACGGGCGACCTCGACCAGATCGAGCAGCTGCGGGTGATAGACCATGGCGTCGTAGCTGTACCCCAGCCGACCCACCGTACGGACCCCGGCCAGATAGCTGCGGTCGTCCATCGCCGCGCTCGCTGGTCTGGCGAGCTGCGGATCGTCATCCTTCAAGGTGCTGTAGCGCACGCCGCGAAATCGTCCCCGGCCCACCGCCTCGTGCGCGTTCAGGACCTCCTCCACGGCGTCACCCACAGACAGGTCGGCAAAGCCGACGATGCCGGCGATCTCGGCCTGGCCCGAGGCCGCGCTCTGCTCGGCAATGCCGGCCACCACCTCGGTCTCGCCGACCGGCCGAAGCCGTTCGGGACCATCGCTGCGATACTCGGTGCGGCACTCCATATAGACCGTTCGCAGGATGTTGTGACCCGCGCTGGTGTCGCGGTGGAAATCGGCCAGGTTGTAAGGCCAGCCGGTATGACCGGCATCACGCCACAGATGATGATGCGGATCGCAGATCGGCAGGGTCGGCTCCAACGCCTCCTCCACCACCTGCGCCATCCACGCCTTGTGCTCGGCCTCGGGGCGATCGTTCCTGGGCATGAGTGGTCCTCCACAACTCTTGGTCAGCTCGACCCGCCGGTGTCTCGCTGAAGCGGCTGCTTTTTCCGGCGTTGGGCAAAGAACCAGGCGACAGTGGTGAGCGTCACCCCCATCAGCGCACTCGCGGCTACCCCGAGCCCCGGTATCCTAAGAGCTGAATCTGATGTCGAGTCGGCATAGATGACTGAGTTCGGAAGGCTCCGTATGCGAAGGCCGTCCGGTAGGGCGCTTCCGTCGCCGTTCCCGAAACGACCGATCACTATTGAGTCCGAGAAATTCACGCCCGCTGTTGCCGACCCCGCAATGAATCCCGCGCCCTGCGCGGTACTTTCTACCTCGGCGATGCCTTTGACATCTACCTCGATGATGTTCACGCCCGCCTCCACAGGAATTGCCACGAGCCGAGAGACGTCGATGCTTGCTTGCTCAGGGATTACCGAGATGGATTCGACCTCTATCGACTCGTTCACGACGCTTCCCGCAATGGTGCCAGTGAGGCTGAGCTTCGCATAACCACGTGTAGCTGTGGTACCAAAGGATTCTGCCGCGAAGATGCTTCCTGCAATCTTGAGAGGCAGGCTAATGGTTCTCGCGCGGTCGGAAATGACCTCAATCGTGTCACGCCAGGACATCTCGGCTGAAAGGACCTTGGTCACTGTTGGTCCATTCTCGAATAGGGCTCCAATCGAGAACGAGTAGGTACTCTGACTGCCTCTAAGGCGCCCATAGTTCTGGACGATCGTGGGCGGACACGGAGCTAGAGGAAAAGGTGGTGAGAGCTCAGCCAACTGCGTGATTCCCCAGGTCGCCAATTCTGGGACAGTGGTTAACGCATCCTGTGAGATTTGAAAGGAGAAGTCGCTACATTCTGAGCCGGCGGCCGCGAAGGAAAGACTGACCAGACCATGAGTTCCGGGTACCCCGGCGGAGATGCATTCGAATACGGTGACTTCAGGTTCCAGGTTGCTCGCACTCACATCCAGGCGTCGCTCCCCATCCACCGAGCAGAAACCCCTAACCGAGGCGTCGAAATTGGCATCGACAGTCGTGGTCCCAAGGCCTAATACGAGGCCCAGAAGGAGTCTGCTGGACAAGATGTGATTTTTTCGTGGGAAACACATTCGATGATCCTCCTTGAATTGACCAATCTGTCGGTATTCCTGTTATCCCTCTGCTATTAGAGGAAGAGCCTTGCTCCTCTAGCTCTCAGAATGCCTGGGTCGGACGATGCTCTTTACATTGACCGCGCCGCCCTTCAATCAGCGTGACCAGGGCCGTTATCGATCAGCGCGGCCAGCGCCGCAACTGTCGGGTGCTCGAGCAGGTCGCCGATTTCGACGACGCCTGGCCAGACGTTTTCGATCTCATCGTAGACCATGGCCAGGGTCAGGGAGCTTTCGCCGATCTCGAGCAGGTTCTGGTCCACGCCGACGTTCTTGTGCACCAGGAAACGGTTGCAGATCTCGAGCAAGCGTGCCTGGGTGGGCGTAGTGGCCTGCTCGCCGCCACCGGCGCTGCCCAACGCCGCCTCCAGAGCCCGCAGCGGCTGCTCGAATACGCCGTTCTGGTAATCCGCGACCAGCTTGAAGCGCTGGGGTTTGCCGCTGGTGGTGCGCGGAATACGCTCGACCGGCACGATGTGGGCGATCTCAAGACCCGTGTCCCGACCCAGGGCGGTGATCAGCGTCCGCGCCGTGTCGGCCAGCGTCGTCGGATCGCCACGGTGCTGGACGAATACCAGGATCTCGTCGGTCGCCTGGTCCGGGCGACGCGAACCACAGACCGCGATGCGTGCCGGGTCGACCAGCGCCAGCGGCTCGAGAAGCGACTCCAGGTCGTTGGGGTGATAGTTGTGACCGTTGACGACGATGGTCTCCTTGGCGCGGCCGGTCACGACCAGTTCGCCCCCGTGCATGAAGCCAAGATCGCCGGTATCGAGCCAGCCGTCCGGGTCCCGGGCCGCGACGTACTCTCCCGCTTCCGTGTAGTAGCGCGTGGTCACGTTGGCGCCACGGATCAGGATGTGTCCGAGGCGACCCGTGTCCACGGCACGACCGTCCTCGTCGGCGATCCGGATCTCGCAGTCCGGCACCGCCGTGCCCAGGCGTACGTAACGGGCCGCCGGATCGGCATCATCGGCACAGAGCGAGACGGGCTCACCGATGCGCAGAGCGTGACGGTCTACGCTGACGCTCTGCAGCGCCCGTCCAGGCGGTGGGAAGCTGACCGCCAGGCTGGCTTCCGCCAGGCCATAGACGGGGAACATGCAGTCACGGCGCAGCCCGGCGTCGGCCAGCGCGACGCAGAACTGCTCGCACAGCTCCACCGAAATCGGCTCGGCGCCGTTGAACAACAGCCGCACGCTGCCCAGAGCCAGCGCCGCGGCGCGCTCCGGCCTGAAGCTCTTGAGCAGATGCCGGTAGCCGAAGCTGGGTGAGCAGAGCACGCTGGCCTGCTGCTCGCTGGCCTGCTCGAGCCAGCTCATCGGGCTGCGAACAAACAGCTCGGTGCTCATCAGGGTGTGGTCCAGACCGAGCAGCGTCGGCGTGAGATGGAAACCGATGAGACCCATGTCGTGGGTCAACGGCATCCACGACAGTGAGTTGTCCTCGGCGAGGATGCCGCCGGCGCTGGAAATGGCCTGCATGTTGGTGAGCAGGTTCTGGTGGCTGAGCACCACGCCGCGTGGGCTGGCGGTCGATCCAGAGGAGAACTGGATGAAGGCAATGTCCTCCGGGGCGAGCGGCGCCGGCGTGCCGGCCGCTGGCATCTCGTAGATCTCATCGAGCAGTATCAGCTCGGCCGCCTCGGCCGGAACGTCGTTCAGCATGCGCTCGCGAACGCGCGTGGTGGTGCAGATGTGACAGGGGCCGAGCGCGGCGACGATGCGACGCAGACGCTCGCGCTGCTGGGCCTGGCCTCCGACCGCGACCGGCACCGGCACGATGCCACCCAGCAGCGCCGCCCAGAAGCAATCGACGAAGGCCTCGCTGTCATCCAACAGCAGCACCAGTGGACTACTCTTGGCCAGCGCCCGCGATTGGAACAGACCGAGCAGACCGAGCGCATGGGCGTGTAGCTCGGCATAGCTGCGCTCGCTCAGCGCATGGTCGCGCTTGAGATGAGAGATGACGCCGGCGCCTTGCGCGGCACGTTGCAGGGCCTGGTCCAGAGTGGCGATACGTGTCATGGAGATTCGTGGGAGATTCGTGGGAGATTCTTGGGAGATTCGTGGCGAAATTCTTGGCTGGGCTTTGATTGGCAGCGGACGTCCGCTGCCGGGCTCAGGGACGACGGAATGCTGACAGCACGATGGGCTGGCGGCTACGCAGATTGATTTCGGCCTCGACCTCGATGCTCGCGCGGTCGGCTGGCGCGCGGAAGCCGACCCGCGGCACCACCATTGCCAGGTGTAGCTGCATCTCGAGCATGGCCAGTCCGTCGCCGATGCAGCGTCTGGGCCCCGCGGAGAAGGGCAGGAACGCGAAGCGGTCACGGGCCGCCCGTGCACCCGGCTCGAATCGAGTTGGATCGAAACGTTCCGGTTCACGCCACCAGCCCGGGTGTCGATGGGTGAGATAGGGCGTCACCAGCAACTCGGTGCCCTTCGGCACGTGGTAGCCGCCCAAGCTGTCATCGGCCAACGCCTTGCGACTGAATGCCCAGCCCGGCGGGTACAGCCGCATCGATTCCTCCAGCACCTGGCGGCAATACTGGAGTCGGCCCAGGTCCTCGATGGTCGGGTCTCGATCGCCGATGACACGTTCGACCTCGGCGTGTAGATCGGCCTGCACCTTCGGGTGTCGGCTGAGCAGATACCAGCAGAAATTCAAGGCGCTGGCCGTGGTCTCATGGCCGGCGACGATCAGCATCAGGATCTCGTCGACCAGCTGGCGCTCGGCCATCGGCTGACCTGTCTGGCGGTCGGTGCTACGCATGATGATGCCGACGATGTCGTCACGCTGCACGCCATGCTGGCGTCGCCAGCGAAGCAGCTCGCGTACCGGTGTCGCCAGCTGTCTGAACTCGAGCGCAAAGCGCAGGTTGCGCTCGCTGTGCTCGTTGACCATCCACAGCGGATTGTGTCCTTTGTCGTCTTCGAAGCGCCGCAGATCCTCGCTGAACAGTGCGAGCAGCACGTCGTGCAGGGCCAGCTCGCTGGTTGCAGCGGTGACGTCGATCGGGTGCCCGGCGTCGGCCTGATCTGCCCAGCGCTGGGCGACCTCCCGGTTCAGATCGATCAGCCGGCGGGCGTGGTCCTCGACCGCCTGCTTGTGGAAGGCCGGCTGGATCATCAGCCGATTGCGATGCCAGACATCCCCATCGCTGGCGATGATGCTGTTGCCGAGCAGCAGTTTGACCCGACTGAAGGCCGCGCCCTTGCCGTAGCCATGGCGGTTGTCCAGCAGCACGCGCTTCACCAGATCGGGGCGGATCACCACGAAGTCATCGCGGTCGCGCTGCGGCGAATGCACGCGGAAGATATCCGGAAGCGTGCGGGCATGCAGGGCCAGCCGCTCGATCACCTGGGCGGTCAGATTGATGTCGAAGGCTTCCGGAACGGCCGGCGGTAGCAGCGGCTGAACGGGCGCGGCGGGTGTGCTGTCGGAGTGGATCAAGGTCGGCTAGGCTCGGCGAGCGAGGAACGAGTCAGCGGCCAATGCAGGGCCACGCAACGACGTAGTGCCCAAGTCTAGCCCGCATTGCCGCGCAAGTCGCGATGGTCACCGCGGGCTGCTTGCGGGATTGTCTGGTGCCGGCGATCGCGGCATGAAAGAATTCGGCGCTTTCGCCAACGGTCGGACGTGCCCGGTGCCCACATCCTAAGGCGCGACCGTCATTCGAACGCGCCCCGTCGGGGGCGAATCAGACTGAAACGGAGCAGACCGCATGAGCGGTGAGCGAGACGGCAACGCGACGCGGGGCGCCGGACGTGGCTGGGTGATCGGTGTCGACGTCGGCGGCACCTTCACCGACCTGCACGCGATCGGACCTGATGGTCGGCAGTGCGTGCACAAGCTGCCCTCTACGCCGGACGACCCCTCGCGCGCGGTCATCGACGGGGTGCGCGA
>JAGRHX010001234.1 GCA_020444775.1 Gammaproteobacteria bacterium | reverse complement strand
TGCGATGGGCTCACTGTACAACGCGAAGTTCGTCGGTTCGCCAGTCCTGATAACGGCCGGACAACAGGAGCAGGGCCACGGACTGACCGAGCCGCTGCTCTATGATCCGCTGGTCCCGATTGCGCAGCCCGTGGTGAAGTGGGCGATCGAGGTCAACCGTCTGGAGGATCTGCCACGTATCGTGCACCGCGCCGCGAAGGTCGCCCTCACACCACCCACCGGACCGGTGTTCATCTCGCTCCCCGGTGACATCTTGAACATGGAGGGCGAGCTGGACCTGGGCGCACCGACCCGGGTCGACACCCGTACCCGACCGGTGGACGAGGTGCTGCAGACGCTGGCGCGGCGACTGCTCCAGGCCGAGCGCCCGGCCATCATCGCCGGTCACGAGCTGCAGCTGGAGGATGCCCTGGCGGAGGCAGGTGCCCTCGCGCAGAGCCTGGGCGCGGCGGTCTATCAACAGACCGTGCAACACGGCGCCCACTTCATCTCCGAGCACCCCAACTTCGTCGCACCACTGAGCCGCACCCAGGCCGACGTCCGGCGCGCCCTGAGTCAGCACGATCTGCTCATCTGTCTGGGTTCTGATGTGCTGCGCATGTCGGTGTACAGCCCGGTCGACCCGCTGCCAGACGACCTGCCGGTCATCCAGCTCGGCCAACGCGATTGGGAGATGGGTAAGAACTATCCCGCCGAGAACGCCGTACGTTGTGCGCTCAAGCCGACCCTGCCCGCGCTCTGCGCGGCCATCGAGGGCTGCGCGAGCGAGAAGGACAAGGCGGCCGTCCGGGCACGCAATACCGCGCTGCTCGAGGACAACTGGACACAGCGGCGCGCGCGCCTGGTCGAGGAGCTGGCGCCACGCGTCGACGCCTCGCCCATCGATCCAGACTGCCTGATGCAACGCATCGCCGACCGGGTCCCGACAGACGGCGTGGTGGTCGATGAGTCCATTCTCTCCGGACGTCTGCTACAGCATCTGTACCCTTATCGCGACCGCAACGCCTTCTTCGGCAATGCCAGCGGCGGCATCGGTTTCTCGATCGCGGCTGCCATCGGCGTCAGCCTCGCGCTACCTGGACGCCCGCTGGTCGCCACCATCGGCGACGGCAGCGCCATGTACAGCATCCAGGCATTGTGGACCGCCGCCCACCACGAGCTACCCATCACCTTCGTCATCTGCAACAACGGCGGCTATCGCATCATCAAGGAGCGGCTGTTCGCGTTCCATCGCAACAACCGCTTCATCGGCATGGACTTCGAGAACCCGGCCCTCGACTTCGTCAAGATCGCCCAGGGCATGGGCTTGGAGGCCCGTCGCATCGATACGCTGAGCGACTTCGATGACGCGCTGGCGGCCGGAATCGCGTCCGGTCGACCGAATCTGCTCGACGTGCACGTGGCACGTGGTGATCTGGCGAGCCGCTGATCAACCTGCCGCTTTGTCGCCCGGCCATAAAAAAAGCCCGGTCTGGGGGGACCGGGCTCAGTCCAGCAGGGACGCTGGATCAAGGGCTGAGGGAGACTTGAAGTTCCGCGAGGCTCTGTGAAGCTTCGTGAGACATAAGGTACCCCCGTCTCCTTTAACGTCGCATGGACGGCGCATGAAAGAGCTGTAATTCCCAACCACGATGAGCTGTCGGCTACCGGTGGGTTGCTGGCCGCTCACGATGTCGCTTCAAGAGCTCTCGTCGAGCCAGCGTCTCACCCGCGCCACCTGCTGCGCGGTCTTGCACGCCACATCCAGCCGCAACGCCCGCTCGTCCGGCGCCGGCGCCTCCAGGGTGGCCAGCTGGCTGCTCAGCAATGACGCCGGCATGAAGTGCGCGCGACGCGCGCCCAGGCGTGCACCGATCAGCGCACTGTCCCCGTGCAGATGCACGATTCGCATCGCCGGCACCGCCACTCGCAGGCGTGCCCGGTAGCTCTGCTTGAGCGCCGAGCAGCTCAGCACGGCGTGCTCGCCGCGATCTTCCAGGACCCGCAGCTCGGCGCAGATCGCATCCAGCCAGGGCCAGCGGTCGGCATCATCAAGGGCGATACCGGCGGCCATCTTCTGCCGGTTCGCGGCAGGGTGGAAGTCGTCGCCCTCCAGAAAGCGCCAGCCCAGCACCTCTGCCAGCGCCTGCCCCAGGGTGCTCTTGCCGCAGCCCGCCACGCCCATCACCAGGATGACCATCCCCCGACCCTCGCTCGCGGCGCCTCACAAGGCGCTGGTAACGCCGCCATCCACGTACAGGATGTGGCCGTTGACGAAGCTGGACGCATCCGAGCACAAGAACACCGCCGCGCCGATCAGCTCCTCCACCCGCCCCCAGCGACCGGCGGGCGTGCGTTTGCACAACCAGTCGCTGAACGCCTCGTCCGCGACCAGGGCCGCATTCAGCTCGGTCTGGAAATAGCCGGGCGCCAGCCCGTTCACCTGGATGTCGTAACCGCCCCAATCGATACACATGCCCTTGGTGAGCATCTTCAGACCGCCCTTGCTCGCCGCATAGGGCGCGATACCCGGGCGGCCCAGCTCGCTCTGCACCGAGCAGATGTTCACCAGCTTGCCTCGGCGACGCGGGATCATGTGCCGGACCACCGCCTGCGAGACATAGAAGACACTGTCCAGGTTGGTCGACATCAGCCGCTTCCAGGCGTCCAGCGGAAACTGATCCAGCGCAGTGCGATGCTGCATGCCGGCATTGTTGACGAGAATGTCTATGGGCCCCTGCTCAGCCTCGATGGCTTCGACGCTGCGCTGCACGGCAGCCGGGTCGGTCACGTCGAAGGGATAGGCACAGGCCTCGTGGCCGGCGTCACGCAGCTGGCTGGTGGCCGTCTCCAAGGCCCGCGAGTCACGACCGTTGAGCACCAGATGCGCGCCGGCCGCCGCCAGTCCGCCGGCCAACGCAAGTCCGATACCACGGCTGGAGCCGGTGATCAGCGCGCGCCGGCCGCGCAACGAGAACAAATCAGAATGCATCTACCCATCCCCCGACCAACGTCGCTTCGGCACCGGGCGCTCAGTATAGCCAGCGCGGCACCAGCACCGCGCACGGCGTAGGTGACACGCGAGCGCGCCGCACCACCGCGCGTAGAACCGTCACCCGGCGTCCCCTGCAGGGACCGGATGATCCATCTGGCAGCACCGGTATACCATGCCGCCTTGGTCGACCATCAGCATGGAATCCAGCCATCATGCGCGCAGCGGTACTGTATGCCCCCGGGGATCTACGCATCGAAGAGCACGACAGCGACCCGAGCGGCAACGTGCCGGGGCCGGACCAGGTGCGGGTGCGTGTCACCGCCGGTGGGATCTGCGGCTCGGACCTGCACTACTTCCAGCATGGTGGCTTCGGCGAGGTGCGCATCAAGCAGCCGATGATCCTCGGACACGAGGTCGCCGGTGTGGTCGAGCAGGTCGGCAGCCGGGTCGAGCACGTCGCGGCCGGTGACCGGGTCGCGCTGAACCCCAGCCGCCCGTGCGGACGCTGCCGCTTCTGTCTGCGCGGCATGCCCAATCAATGCCTGGACATGCTGTTCTACGGCAGCGCCATGCGCACCCCACACGTGCACGGAGCGTTTCGCGAACGACTGCTGGTCGAAGGCTTTCAGTGCCAACCGGTGCCCGCCACGGTCAGCACTCGTGCCGCGGCCTTCGCCGAGCCGCTGTCGTGTGGTCTGCACGCTGTGCAGCGCGCCGGCAGCGTGCTCGGCGCACGGGTGCTGGTCACCGGACAAGGCCCCATCGGCATGCTCGCCGCGCTCGCCGCGCGCGCCGCCGGCGCCGCCGAGGTGGTGGTCACCGACATCGTCGACGCGCCGCTGAAGCTGGCCCGCACACTGGGCGCGGATGCCGCGGTGAACATCGCCACGACGCCCGAGGCGCTCGAGGATCGGGCCGCCGACAAGGGACAGTTCGACGTGCTCATCGAGGCCTCGGGGAATCCAGCCGCGGTCAACGCCGCCTTGCCGCTGGTGAGGCCACGCGGGGTGATGGTGCAGCTCGGCGTCGGCGGCGACATGACCCTGCCGATGGGGGTGATCGTCGCCAAGGAGCTTGAGCTGCGCGGCACCTTCCGCTTTCACGACGAATTCGCGCTTGCGGTCTCGCTGATCGCCAGCGGCCGGGTGGACGTCATGCCACTGCTCACCGAGGTGGTGCCACTGGACGAGGCACAGCGTGCCTTCGAGCTGGCCTCGGACCGAAACCGGGCGATGAAGGTGCAGCTCGCCCTCGGTGACGAGGGTTGAGCGGGCCGCGAAGGCTCAAAGGCCGTGGGATTGCTCCACGGCCTCTCAGTTTCGAAGCAGGGGTGGGTGCCGCTGCCAGAAGCCGGTCGCCGATTCGAACGCATGAGCCAGCTGCATGACCTCGAAGTCGGCCCGCGGGCGACCGACGATCTGCAGTCCGGTAGGCAGCCCGGCGCGCGTGAATCCGCCCGGCACCGAGATGGCCGGCAGCTCCATCAGCGAGATGAAGTAGCGGAACGCCCCCCAATCGGTGTAGGTCTCGAGCTCGACATCGCCGATCCTCATCAGGGTCTGCTGATCGACCGGAAATGGCGGCACCGGATTCACCGGGGTCACCAGGAACTCGAAGTCGCCCTGCGTCATGAACGCCCGCAGACGCCGCCAGATCTCGGTACGTCGCTCCTCCGCCCGCATGACGTCCAGCGCGCTTAGTCGCAGTCCGGCCTCGGCGTTGTCGATGATGGTCTGCTTGAGCTGCGATCGATGTCGCTGCAGGTCGGCCTCTCGGTCCAAGGCAAAGCGGGCGGCACGCAACACCGCGTAGGTCTCGGGGGCGCCGCTGAAGTCCGGATTGGCGTCGACCACCACGCAGCCCAGGGACTCGAGCACAGGTCGGGCCGACTCGAAAATCGACACGATCTCTGGATCCACAGGAAGCTGTGAGTGACCATGCGAGAAGGCCACTCGCACCTGCCGGAAGTCTCGCTCCAGGCTCTGTGCGAAGCGCGCGCCCGGCTCGGCAAGGGCGATGGGAGAACGCGGGTCCGGACCTGCAATGGCGCTCATGAGCAAGGCCAGGTCCGCGACCGTACGCGCCATCGGTCCCTCAACGCTGAGGCCCTGCCAGCCGAGCCGACCATCCACACTCGGCACGCGTCCAGGTGACGGACGCATACCGACCACGTTGCACCAGGCAGCCGGGGCCCGCAAAGAGCCGCCGAAATCACTGCCGTCGGCGAGCGCGCTCATACCACATGCCAGCGCAACCGCCGAGCCACCGCTGCTGCCGCCACAGGTCAGCGCCGGGTCATAGGGATTGCCGGTGGCGCCGAACACCGCATTGAAGGTCTGCGCGCCGGCGCCGAACTCGGGCGTGTTCGACTTGC
>JAGRHX010000008.1 GCA_020444775.1 Gammaproteobacteria bacterium | reverse complement strand
GTCGAGGAGCCGCCGGCAAGATGCCCTTCATCGCCGCCGTCCAGACCAGCGAGGACGGTAGGCCGCTGAAGCTGGCGTTGCGAGCCGTCGAGGGCTTCACCTGCGCCGAGGTGGTCCGCTTCTCGCAGAAGACCTTGCAGGCCGATAGTCACGTCTACAGCGACGGCTTGGGTTGTTTCACGGGGGTACGCATGGCCGGCTGCAGCCACACGGTGGTCATCGCCGGCTCGCGCCGCAGGGCCGCGCAGCACCCGACCTTTCGCTGGGTCAATACCATGCTGGCCAACATCAAGAACGCCATGCTCGGCACCTATCGACAGATTTCACTCAAGCACTCGCCGCGCTATCTGGCCGAGTTCCAGTATCGATTCAATCGACGATTCAAACTTGAAGACATGCTCCCTCGGCTGGCCTACGCGTGCGTCAGGACCCTGCCCATGCCGTATTGACTCCTAAAGCTTGCTGAGATTGATGCGTAATCAGGTCATGAGATCACGATCCGATCTCGCCCGCAACCAACGCCGGTCGGACCTTAACTAGACACCTATGGGAGCTGGTAGAGGAGCGGGTCGCCCCAGCTCCTCCCCGTTTAGAACCCATCGTGCCCGATTAAGGCAATGGGCTCAGGACAATGCCGTTCACGTCGTTGCATGGGTTCAGAACAGCCGATGGGAGATCGCCACCTTCGGTAGCGGGTGTGCGAGCTCAAACCGCTCGAACGTCTCCCAGGTAAACGACCGGCGCTGGCTGCGCCGATTCAACCACATAAAGGCGATGCGCCGCGCTTGATGCACGAACCGCTTCAGGGCCCGCACGTTGAATGACACGCCGTAGTAGCCCAGGTGGCCACGTATCTTGGCGCGCAGCATCGTCCAGAACTCTGCCAGCGTGCACCGGCTGCGGCTTTGCTTCGCCCACTCGTGCAGCGTCTTCAGTTTGCTGCGCAGTCGTTTACCGCTGGTCTTCACCTTCACCAGGGGCACGCCACGGCGGCTGCGTCCCCAGTAGAAGGTGAAGCCCAGGAAGTCGAACACCTCGCGCCGGCCCCGCTCCTCGCGGCCCGGTCGGTGAAACGCCACCAGGCGCGTCTTGGCCTCGTTCAGCGACAAGCCGAACTTGCCCAGACGCCCCGATAACGCCTTGCGGATCCGCTCGGCATCACGTGCATACCGGCAGCAGATGACCAGGTCATCGCAGTACCGGTACAACGCCACGTGGCCTCGGCAGTGCCGCTTCACCGTCGTCTCGAACCATTCATCCAGCACGTAGTGCGCGAAGATGTTCGCCAGCACCGGGCTGCAGGCACTGCCCTGCACCACCCCTTCGCTCGGCAGCCGCAGCTCCCCTTCGCTCAATACCCCGGCCTTGAACAGCCGCGACAAGTAGCGCAGGAACCGCCGGTCGCCTATCTTCTGGCTGACCATCTCCAGCAACCGTGTTCGGTCAATGGTGTCGAAAAATCGCGCCAGGTCGACGTCTATGACGCTCTCGACCTCGTGTCGATACAGGTGCTGGTGCAAGGCTCTCACTGCGTCGTGCGCGCCACGTCCAGGACGAAACCCGTAAGAGCAGCCTAGAAACATCGGCTCGTACACCGCTTCGAGCACCTTGCGCACCATCCCTTGTACCAGCTTGTCCTCAACCGTGCTGATCCCCAGCGAACGGGTCGCTCCCGGGCTGCCCGCCTT
>JAGRHX010001233.1 GCA_020444775.1 Gammaproteobacteria bacterium | reverse complement strand
CGCGATGCAGTTGACGGTGACGCCGTGCTCGCACACCTCCTTGGCCAGCGCCTTGGAGAAGCCGATCACGCCGGCCTTGGCGGCCGAGTAGGCGCACAGATTCTGCACGCCCTCTTTACCCGCCATCGACGAGATGGTCACGATCCGACCGTAACCGTTGTCGCGCATGTGCCGGGCGGCGATCCGGCTGGTATAGAACACCGCGGTCATGTCCACCGCGACCACCTTGTGCCAATCCTCGATCGGATACTCCCAGGTCGGCAGGATCGGACCGTTGATACCGGCGTTGTTGATCAGGATGTCGACCTTGCCCAGCACACCAACGGCCGCGCCGAAAGCCTGCTCGACCGCCAGGTGATCGGTGATGTCCACGACCTCGGCCCTGACTGGCCGGAACGAGGCGGCGCCGTCGAGCGGAGCCAGGTCCTTGTCCCAAACGACCACTTGCGCGCCTCGCTCGCTCAACAGCTCGGCAATCGCGCGGCCGATGCCACGTGCCGCGCCGGTCACGACTGCTGTGTATCCATCCAGTCGGGTCTTCATCGCTCACCTTCGTGCACAAATGGAGATATCGAGGCCAAGGCCATCGACTTGGATCGCTCATGGCCGTGGATGACGCGGTCGGCGCTCATCGCGACCCGCGATCGGTGATGCTCGCCAGCAGCGAGCGGGTCGCCTGTACGAGCAGACTCAACCTGTCCGCCACGTCCAGATCGCGACGTACCGTGTACAGCGGCACTTCTACGCCCATCGGGATCGCGGCCGGCAACGCGTCGAGCAGCTCCGCCAGCGGCAGCTCGCCATGCCCGGGCAGCAGCCGATGCAGACGCGCCTCGGCAACCCGATCGGCGGGCGCCGCGAGCGGCGCGTCGCAGAGCTGAAAGGTACCGAGCATCTCGGCTGGGCAGTTGCTCAGCTCGCGCAGATCGCTCCCGGACCGGAAGAAGTGCAGTGCATCGACCAGCACGTGCGCATTGCCACGTCCACACTGGCTGACGACCTCCAGCGCATCGTGCAAGGTGGCGATACCGCGGTAGGGCATGAATTCCAGATCCACCGCCATGCCGTGCAGGGCGGCGACATCACACAGCTCGGCCATGCGTCGTGCCATCAGCGCCGTGTCGGGCTCGTCGCCCGCGACCGCCAGACGCGTGGCACCGATGGCGGCGCCGCGCGCCAGCGACGTCCCCAGCGCCGTGTCCAGGGCCGAGGACTGCAGCGAGACCAACTCCACATACAGGACACCCACCCCGGCGCCCGCGCTCCGTGCGCGCACCGCCTGTCGCTCCGCTTCGCTGGACAGTGGATAGGCGACACCGTTGACCGATGCTGGCAGGGTTCGCAACCCGACTGAGTCGAAGCCCGCCTGACCCGCTGCCTGCAAGAGCGCCAGCGGCGGCGTCTCGATCTCGCTCAGGTGCGCCAGCGATAACGGCGTGTCGATCGCATATGCGGCCATGCCTTCTGCCCCTGCTGGTTCATCTCATCACGACGCGATGCGCGCCCTCGCCGGCCCGCGACCCATCGCGTGCAGGCTCTACCCGGCCGATTGTGCGGCCTGCTCATCTTATGGGATCGAATCAGCGCGCAGCACCCCGCACGGCGACCAGCCACAAACCGTACGGTGACCGCTTTGCGGGATCCTCGAACTATGTCCGATGTCTGGTATGTGGTATACCTGACACCAGGATATCGAGCGTGAGTCATGCTGCCTGCGCAGCCGCGCTCCGGGATCATCGGGGAACCCATGCGATGGCCGACAATGCGTTGCGGATCCGCCCGCTCGGCGACAATCAGAATCTCAGCGCTCGCATCTATGACGAGCTCAAGGCCGCCATCACGCGCATGAACATATACGATGCCGAGGCAGAGCTGCGGCTGGACGAGCGCAGCCTGTCCGAGCGCTTCGGCATCTCCAGGACCCCGATGCGCGAGGCCCTCACCCGGCTCGACCAGGAAGGGCTGGTCACGATCGTGCCGCGTCGTGGCATCTACATCGTGCGCAAGACCAAGGCGCAGATACTGGAGATGATCACGGTCTGGGCGGCGCTCGAGAGCATGGCCGCGCGGCTCGCCTGCGAGGTCGCCAGCGACACGGAGATCGGCGCGCTCTACACGCTGATCGACTACGACCGCGAGCATGTGCATCAGCACATGAGCGAGTACTCGGATGCCAACATCCGTTTCCACGAATCGATCATCTCGCTGTCCCGCTGCGAGCTGATTGCGCAGATGACCGGCGGACTGTTCATGCACGTCCGCGCCATCCGTCACCGTACCCTGTTCGAGCAGGATCGGGCCCGGCGCTCGGTCGACGATCACACCCTGATCGTCAAGGCCCTGGAGGGGCGCGACGCGGATCTCGCCGGCCGGCTGGTCCGCGAGCACACCATGCGTCTGGCCGACCACGTCCGCCTGCACGTCGATCTCGACTGAGCGCGCCACCGGGCCGCTGGCGAGCGGCGCGACCGGCCACCTTCCAGAACCATCACCAGAAGAGGAATGAATCGATGGCCACCACCGATGCCGAGCAACCGAACCTGACCGACGGCTTCCATCTGGTCGTCGATGCCCTGAAGCTGAATGGCATCGATACCATCTATGAGGTACCGGGCATTCCCATCACCGATCTGGGGCGGCTTGCGCAGGCCGAGGGGATGCGCGTCATCTCGTTCAGACACGAGCAACACGCCGGCAACGCCGCGGCCATCACCGGCTTCCTCACCCAGAAGCCGGGCATCTGTCTGACCGTTTCGGCGCCTGGCTTCCTCAACGGTCTGACCGCCCTGGCCAACGCCACCACCAACTGTTTCCCGATGATCCTCATCAGCGGCTCCTCGGAACGTGAGATCGTCGACCTGCAGCAGGGCGACTACGAGGAGATGGACCAGCTCGCGGTCGCCAGGACCATGTGCAAGGCCGCTTTCCGGGTGCTACACGCCCAGGACATCGGCATCGGTATCGCCCGCGCCATACGCGCCGCGGTGTCCGGCCGTCCCGGCGGAGTCTATCTGGACCTGCCGGCCAAGCTGTTCGCGCAGACACTGGACGCCGATGCCGGCCAGCGCTCGCTGGTCAAGGTGGTCGACCCGGCGCCGCGACAGCTGCCGTCGCCCGAGTCGGTGGAGCGCGCGCTGCAGCT
>JAGRHX010001232.1 GCA_020444775.1 Gammaproteobacteria bacterium | reverse complement strand
GTGGCAGCATCCACGCCCTGGTGGTTGAGACACCGGATGCCACCATCGTTGTCGATACCTGCGTCGGCAACGACAAGCAGCGAGAGTTGAAGGCGTGGAACATGCTGCAGACCGGATTTCTGAGCGACCTCGCCGCGGCCGGCTATCCACGCGATCGGATAGATATGGTGATGTGCACGCATCTGCACGTCGACCATGTGGGTTGGAACACCATGCGGGACGGCGATCGCTGGGTGCCGACCTTCCCCAACGCCCGCTACCTGATGGGCCGAACGGAATTCGAGCACTGGCAGGCGCAGTCCGACGCGAGGCCCGGGCAGCCGCAGGTGATGCAGGACTCGGTGTTGCCGGTGGTGGAGGCGGGCCTTGTGGAACTGGTGTCCACCGAGCACGCGTTGTGTCCCGAGGTTCGTCTGATTTCAACGCCCGGACATACGCCGGGTCACGTCAGCGTGATGATCGAGTCCGAAGGCGAGACCGCCTTGATAACCGGCGATTTCCTTCACCACCCGTGTCAGATCGTGCACCCGGAATGGAGCTCCGCGCCGGATAGCGATCCGCCGCAGGCGATCCAGACCCGTCGCGACATGTACGAGCGCCTGGCCGACACCCCGACCCTGGTCATCGGCACTCACTTCGCTACACCCACCGCGGGCCATCTGGTGCGCGATGGCAAATCCTACAGACTGGAGGTTTGATGTATGAGCATTGATCGAGTGGGGATCGTGGGTGGCGGCACCATGGGGCGTGGCATTGCCCAGGTGTGCGCGGCCAGCGGCCTCGACGTCACCCTGTGCGATGTCGCGCAGGACCCGCTCGAGCAGGCGCTGGGTAGCATCGAGAAGGGCTACGCGCGTCTGGTGCAGAAGGCGCAGATGAGCGAAACCGAGATGCGATCGGCCCAGCAGCGGTTGCGTACCAGCACCGATCTGGCCGTTCTGTCCGAGGTCGACATGGTCATCGAGGCCGCGACCGAGAACCCGCGAACCAAGCTCGAGCTGTTCACGCGTCTGGGTGAGCTGTGCGCCGAGCGGACGATCCTCGCCTCGAACACCTCGTCCATCTCCTTGACCCGGATCGCGGCCGCGGCCGCCCACCCACAGCGGGTCATCGGCATGCACTTCTTCAATCCAGTGCCGGTGATGAAGCTGATCGAGGTGATCCGCGCCCTGCAGACCAGCGACTCGACCTTCGAACAGGTGCGGGCCCTGGCCGAGCGCCTGGGCAAGGTCTCGGTCGCGGTCAACGACAGCCCGGGTTTCGTCGTCAATCGCATGTTGGTGCCCATGATCAACGAAGCCGTGCTGGTGCTGGCCGAGGGTGCGGCCAGCGCCGAGGAGATCGATGTGGCCATGCGTCTGGGGGCGAACCACCCCATGGGACCGCTGGCATTGGCGGACCTCATCGGTCTGGACGTCTGTCTGTATGTGATGGAGGTGCTGCACGAGCAGTTCGCTGACTCCAAGTATCGACCCGCACCCTTGCTGCGAAAGATGGTCGATGCCGGCTACCTGGGCCGCAAGAGCGGTCGTGGATTCTTCGAGTACGGCTGACCGGCGAATCGACCGGAGATTGAATCGAGATGAGCGCTGAACTACTTCCCCTGTACACCGAGACCGAGGCCAACTGGCGTGGACCGGAGCTCGCGGCGCAGCCGCATCGCTGGCAGCACACGCTCAGCGAGCCCGAGCTCGTCGAGCTCGAGCAGACGGTGTTTCGACTCGATGCCGACGTCGGGAACATCGTCGACATCGAGCGTCGGCATGCGCCGCTGCCAACGCTGGCGCCAAAGCTCGCGAGCATTGCCACCGACCTGATGCAGGGCGTCGGCTTTGCCCTGATCCGCGCTCTGCCGGTGGATCGGTTCACGCTGCGCCAGTCGGCCATCGCCTTCTGGTGCCTGGGACGACATCTGGGCGACCCGGTCTCGCAAAATGCCGCCGGCCATGTGCTCGGCCACGTGCGCGATCTGGGTTTTGACTATGCGAAACCGAGCGCTCGTGGCTATCAGACCCACGAGCGGCTGCCCTACCACTGCGACTCGGGCGACGTGGTTGGACTGCTGTCGCTCAGAACTGCCCGCAATGGCGGCTTGTCCAGCCTGGTGTCGTCCACCGCCTTGTACAATGCGATGGCGCAGCGTAGACCGGACCTGACCCGGGTGCTGATGCAGGCAACCTATCGTGACCGCCGCGATGAGATCCCGGCCGGGCGCGCGCCGTGGTACCGCATGCCCGTGTTCAATCTCCACCAGGGACGGGTGCTCACGCACTATGTGCGTAGCGCGATCCGCAAGGCGCAGCGCTTCGAGCAGGTGCCACGGATCACCCCCGAGCAGGAGGCGGCCTTCGATTACCTGGATGCGCTGGCCGGCAGCGATGAGTTTCGCCTCGATATGCGCTTCGAGCCCGGCGACGTGCAGCTCGTCTGCAACCATACGATCCTGCACAGCCGCACGCGCTATGAGGACTGGCCGGAGCCGGCACGCAAACGTCACCTGTTGCGGCTGTGGCTGGCTTGTGAGAATGGTCCGGCGCTGCCCGATGTCTACGAGCAGGCCCAGGGCTTCAACGCCGCGGGGCGGCCGATGGGCATCCACTGCCCGGGGGCGGTGTTGAATGCGCCGCTGGTGGCCGAGGATGGCGGTGCTGGTGAGAGTGCCACCAGGCTCTGAGACGGCGACCTGACGGTCACCTCTTCCCGAGGCCCATGGTGCAGTGCGGCAGCGAGCGGTTTCGCCTTCTGACCGTGGGGCGCCAGCGGTCCGCTCGCAGGCCAATCGCGAAAAGGCACGAACGGTCTGTCTTTCGGACTCAGCCCGGGGAAACCGTTGGATCCCATTCCGCAGATCCGCTAGTCTGGCTGCCAATGTCGGGGGATGGGCGTGTCCTGGCCTCGGGCTGATTCGAAAAAGCAAGACGACCACCAGAGGTTTTTCATCGATGAAACTTGCATCCAGCGTCCTCCGGGTCGCCGGTCTTGCTGTCGCCTTGAGCGCGCTCAGCGGGCCGGTGCTCGCCCAGAAGTCCGGCGGAATCCTGAAGTTCTATCTGCGCAACACCCCACCCAGCGGCTCGGTTCATGAAGAGGCCACGATCGATACGGCGACCCCGTACTCGGCGATGTTCAACAACCTCATCATGTTCGACCAGCACAAGCCCACCAACAGCATGGACACCATCGTGCCCGACCTGGCCGAGAGCTGGTCGTGGGACGATACCGGCACCAAGCTGACCTTCAAGCTGCGTCAAGGCGTGCAGTGGCACGACGGCAAGCCGTTCACCGCCAAGGACGTCGAATGCACCTGGAACCTGATCCTGGGCAACAGCAAGGCCCGGCTGCGTAAGAACCCGCGCAAGTCCTGGTACAAGAACCTGGAGAAGATCACCACCAACGGTGACTACGAGGCGACCTTCCATCTGGGCCGTCCGCAGCCGGCCTTCCCGATGCTGCTCGCCTCGGGCTACAGCCCGGTGTACCCCTGCCACGTGTCGCCCAAGGACATGCGCACCAACCCGATCGGCACCGGCCCGTTCAAGTTCGTCGAGTTGAAGCAGAACGAGCACGTCAAGTTCACCAAGAACGAGAACTACTGGAAGAAGGGGCTGCCCTATCTGGACGGCGTGGAGTGGACCATCATCAAGAGCCGCTCGACCCGGATACTGGCCTTCGTCGCCGGTGAGTTCGATGCCACCTACAACGTCGACGTCACCATCCCGCTACTCAAGGACGTGAAGGAGCAGGCGCCGAACGCGGTCTGCGAGGTCCGCGCGACCAACGTCAGCTACAACCTGATCGTCAATCAGGACAAGCCGCCGTTCGACAACGCTCAAATCCGCAAGGCCATGGTCTACTCCATTGACCGCCAGGCGTTCATCGATATCCTCAGTCAGGGCCAGGGTATCGTCGGCGGCGCGATGTTGCCGCCACCTGACGGCGTCTGGGGCATGCCGCCGGAGGTCCTCAAGGACGTGGCCGGCTATGGTCCGGATATCGAGGCGAACCGGGCGGAAGGCCGCAAGATCATGGAGTCGCTGGGCTACGGTCCGGACAACCGCCTGAAGATCAAGCTGTCGACGCGCAATCTCGCCACCTATCGCGATCCGGCGGTGATCCTCATCGACCACCTGAAAGAGATCTATATCGATGCCGAGCTCGAGACCATCGAGAACAGCAACTGGCACGCCACGGTCGCGCGCAAGGACTACTCCATCGGCATGAACGCCACCGGCTCTGGTGTGGACGATCCGGACTCGAACTTCTTCGAGAACTACGCTTGTGATTCGCAGCGTAACTACACCGGCTACTGCAACAAGGAGCTGGAGAAGATGTTCGTGCAGCAGTCCATGGAGTCGGACGTGGAGAAGCGCAAGGCCCTGGTATGGGAGATCGACAAGCGCCTGCAAGAGGACGCCGCACGGCCGATCATCTGGCACAACAAGGCCGCCACCTGCTGGCATCCTTACGTGAAGAACTTCACGACGATGACCAACAGCATCTACAACGGTTGGCGTCTGGAAGACGTCTGGATGGACAAGTAGCGTCGTTTCGGATCCAGGGATGACGATTGCCAGCCGGATGTCCTTCGGACATCCGGCTGGTCGCCGCACTACTGTAGAGCTGCTGTAGACCGGCCGTAGCACCGAGTGTGCTGCCGGACCCGTACTGACGGGTCCGGTTTCCCATGTATGCTATGAACCGCCGAATCGCTCGGCCATCTGGCGGGCGCCCCGCGGGATATCTTGCGTCCTCCTCAAAGCACCGGTGAGACCGGAGAAGAAGTGGCATGACCAGCTATCTCATACGTCGCATATTCCTGATGTTGCTGACGATCATTGGCATGTCGATCGTCATCTTCGTCATGCTCCGGCTGGTGCCCGGCAACATTGCCGACATCATGTTCGACTCCGCCGGTTTCGTGGATCCGGCTGAGAAGGCGATGTTGGAGGCTGAGCTAGGTCTGGACAAGCCGATCCCCGTTCAATACCTCGATTGGGTCGGTGGACTGCTCAAAGGTGACATGGGTTTCTCCTATGTTTCCGAGACCCCGGTCATCGACGAGATCGGGCCACGCATACCGATCACCGTGAAGCTGGCGCTCATGGCACTCGGCTTCTCCGTGTTGTTCGGACTGCCGCTCGGTGTGATCAGCGCGGTGAAGCAGGATAGTGCCCTGGACTACGTGTTGCGTGTCATCAGCCTGAGCGGACTGTCGTTACCTTCATTCTGGCTGGCGCTGCTGATCCTGATGGCTTGCGTGCACTATTGGGGCACGATTCCCATCTATACCGACAAGCCAGAGTCGCTGGGTGAGGAACTGCTGCTGTATCTGTTACCCGCCGCGGCGGTCGGATTCCGTGCTTCGGCATTGATCATGCGTCTGACCCGGTCCTCGATGCTGGAGGTCCTGCGCCAGGACTACATCCGTACAGCGCGCTCCAAGGGCGCGTCGGAGAACTCGGTCAATTACTTCCATGCGCTGAAGAACGCGATCCTGCCGGTGACCACCATCATCGGCATCGAGGCCGCCTTCCTGATCGGTGGCCTTGTGATCACCGAGACCGTGTTCAACATTCCAGGGGTCGCGCACTTCCTGGTCCAGGCGATTCTGATGCGGGATTACCCGATCGTTCAGAATCTGGTGATGTTCATTGCCATCATCGTCGTCGTGATGAATTTCCTGGTGGACTTGATGTACGCGGTGTTCGATCCGCGCATCAAGTACGCCGACTGAGCCCGGTCAGAGCCGGAGGCAGGCGAGCATGTCCCAATCCACCATCGACCACGAAGCGGAACTGGCCAAGGCAGGTGCCGGTGTCTCCGGCTACCTGGGCAACTTCTGGTTCTTCTGTCGTCGCTACCCGCTGGGTGCCATCGGCGGTCTGATCTTCGCCGTCTTCGTGCTGTGTGCGCTGTTCGCCGATCAGTTCGCACCCCACGATCCCCTGCAGACCAACGCGGCGCTCTCACTGCGGCCACCTGGCGGCGACATGATCATGGGCGCCGACGCCATGGGCCGTGACGTGTTCAGCCGGCTCATTGCCGGCGCGCGCATCTCCCTGGCCGTCGGGCTGGGGTCGACCATCCTGGGCTGTCTCATCGGCGTCATCGTCGGTCTGATGTCAGGCTATCTGCTGGGATGGTTCGACCTCATCTCACAGCGCATCATCGACATCATGCAGGCACTGCCGCTGCTGGTCATGGCGCTGGTGATGGCGGCCTCGCTCGGGCCATCTCTGGAGAACACGGTCATCGCCATCTCCATTCCGTTGATACCGCACGTGGCCAGGGTGATCCGATCCAACACCCTGTCGCTGCGCGAGATGCCGTTCGTCGAAGCGGCCAGGGCGGCCGGGATGAGCGAATTTCGCGTTGCCGTGCGTCACGTGCTGCCCAACACCATTGCGCCGCTCATCGTGCTCGCCACCGCCCAGCTCGGCTCGGCGATCCTGACCGAAGCGTCGCTGTCCTTCCTCGGCCTCGGCATTCCGGAGCCGCATCCATCATGGGGACGGATGTTGTCCGAGTCGGCCGCCGAGTACGTGCGCACCGCGCCGTGGCTGGTCATCTTCCCCGGAATCGCCATCAGTCTGGCCGTTTTCGGGACCAACCTTCTGGGGGATGCGTTGCGCGATCTGCTCGATCCGCGGCAGCGCGGCTGACGATGTCCTTCGACCGGAGAAGAGAACCACGACGCCATGGTTGACAGCACCCATAGCACCGCGCCCGGCGAAAGCGTTGCCGGAGCCGCCCCGAGCGGTGAGCCGATCCTGGAGGTCTCGGACCTCAAGACGTATTTCTACACGCGCGACGGCATCGTCAAGGCGGTGGACGGCGTCTCGTTCACATTGCACAAGGGCGAGACCCTGGGTCTGGTCGGCGAGTCAGGCTGCGGCAAGAGCATGACGGCGCTGTCCATCATGCGGCTGATCCCCGAGCCGCCCGGACGCATCGTCGGTGGTCAGATCAAGCTTGCCGGCCGGGACCTGGTGCCGCTCAGTCAGGAGCAGATGCGCGATGTGCGCGGCAATGAGATGTCGATGATCTTCCAGGAGCCGATGACCTCGTTGAATCCGGTGCTCAGCATCGGCTTCCAGGTCGGCGAGGCCCTGCGACTGCATCAGAACATGGACAAGCGCCAGGCCATGAAGCGCGCGATCGAGATGCTCGACCTGGTGAAGATTCCGGAGCCCGCGCAGCGGGCCCGCGAGTATCCGCACCAGCTCTCGGGCGGCATGCGCCAGCGCGCGATGAT
>JAGRHX010001231.1 GCA_020444775.1 Gammaproteobacteria bacterium | reverse complement strand
ACTGGTGGAAGATCGTCGGCGACGAAACGATGATCGCCCTGGTCGTGGTGATGGGCGAGGTGGCGTTCCTCGGTCCCGGTGGCGAAGTGCGCGCGCGTGCGTCGGCTGCGTCGCAACGCGATGCCTACGAGGCCTACTGTCGCGAGCACGGCCTCGTCATTCACGAACTTTCGGATCGATGATGAAGCGGGTGTCGATGGACGTGCCGCGTTCACGGAACCGTCGCACTGCTCTTCGCGTCGGCGTCGGGCTGCTGCTCGTCGTGTTGTTCGCCCACACGGCCCTGGCGGCAACCGGCGAAGCCCTGGCGGGTCGCGCCGCGGGTTCGCTCATTGGTCACCAGGTGCCTGCGATGCGCATGACCGACATCGACGGCCATGCGATCGATCTCGGCCAGTGGCTCGGCCACACGCCGATCTATCTCAAATTCTGGGCGACGTGGTGCGGCCCGTGTAGGGCGCAGATGCCGCACTTCGAGGCGACCCGTCGCGCGGCCGGCGGCACGATGGCCGTGCTCGCGATCAATCTCGGCATCGACGATACCGACGCGCAAATACGCGCGTATCGGCGCGAGCTCGGCCTCGGCATGCCGATCGTCCGTGACGACGGTCGGCTTGCGGCGGCGTTCGATGTGCGGGTCACGCCGCAGCACGTCCTGATCGATCGCAGCGGCCGCATCGCCTATGTCGGGCACGAACTCAACGCGGCGCTGGCAACGGCGCTCGAGGCGCTGATGGCCGGGCGCAGCGGGCCGGCACTCGATCCGCCGGACCCAAGCCCGCCGATGACGCCCGCCTTGCCGACGGCCTTGCAACCGCTTGAGGGTCCGCCCGTGTCGTTGTCCGGCGGGTCGGCGCCGAACGGGACCTGGCTCGTGTTCACGAGCACCTGGTGCGAGGGCTATTTCGCCGAGAGCCGCCCGGCGACCGCCGCAGGTTGCAGGACATTGCGCGAAGCATTGCCCGCGATTGCGGCAAGACCCGGCGTGCGTGTCGTGCTGGTCGTGTCGTCGCTGTGGACGGAGCGGGTGGATGTGTACGCGTATCGCGACCAGCACGCGATCAGCGTGCCGATCGTGTTCGACGAACACGGCGTCATTTTCCACGCATTCCGCGTCGATCAATTCGCCGAAGTCGTTACGCTCGATGCAGCCGGTCGCATCGAACGACGTTTCAACACGATTGATCCGGACGCCATTTCGCAACCGTCCGATTGACACGGCATCCGGCCCGCTCGTCGTCGCTGCGCAGGCAGGAACCCAGCGGCTTCGCCTGATCAGCGAGGCACCGGGCCAGAGCGCAACACGGCGGTGCGTTCAGCCCAGATAGGCCGATGGCGACATCGCGAATCCCTGCTTGACGCGCTTGGCGGTGTCGTCGGCCAGGACTTCGGGCGTGTCGTTTTCGATCGCCTGCATGACGGCCGCAGCAACGTGCTCCGGTTTGACCTTCGGCGCATCGACGCTCTTGACCATGTCGGTGTCGATGTAGCCTGCATGCACGGCGATGACGAGCGTGCCTTGTGCGCGCAGTTCGTGGCGCAGGCCATTGGTGAGTGCCCAGGCCGCGGCTTTGGATACCGAATACGCGCCCGTGGCTGGCAGGCTGATCCAGCTCAGGGCCGAGAGCATGTTGACGATGGCGCCGCCGCCGTTGGCCTTGAGAATCGGTGCGAACGCGCGGCTGAGCG
>JAGRHX010001230.1 GCA_020444775.1 Gammaproteobacteria bacterium | reverse complement strand
CGGCAGATTGCATCGGGCTGGCGTGTCACGAGGTGCTTTTGCGATGCCCGAGCACTCACGGGTATCGGGAAAAAACCTCGATCGGCCTGTAAAAAATGTGCGCTTCGACACGGATCTGCCGTATTTTGCCATGATGCAGGCCGAATTCGTCAACACATCGAATCGACGCTGCGTGATCGTTCACAGCGCCCGGCCCATGAACCGCGTTGCAATGAGATCGATGTCAGCACCGGGATGTCCCGGGCGGTGGCCCAGCGTTTCCCCGGGTGTCCCCTCGGGCGGTTGACGCGACGACGCATGCCCGTCGACGATCGCGGAACGGTTCGGTGGGAATACGAATCTGTTCAGGCGAAGCCCGGCGAGCCGTAACCTCTGAGAATGCAGCCATGAGCGAGCAGCCATGATCGATGACAGACGAGCAGTCGATATGATTCCGCGGCGTGTGCTGTTGCTGCTGCTGACGATCCTCTTGTCCGGCCTCCATGCCCTGCCGGCGTCGGCCGCCGATCAGGTCGGTGTAGTGCGCGTGATCCGCGGTGAGGTGCAGGCACAGGTGCCCGGGGAGGCCCTGCGGCAGCTCCAGCGAGGCGATGCGATCTTCGAAGGTGATCACATCAGCACCGGCGATTCCGCTCGGATCGCGATGCGTTTCAACGACAACTCCAGAATGGATCTGGGTCCGGGCACGGAAACGGTGATCGAAGAGTTTGCGAATGCGGACTCTGGTCGCGCGCCCGGCTTCACGACCCGCATCCTGCGCGGCGCCTTCCGTTTCGTCAGTGGACTGATCGGCAAGCGTCGGCCACGTTCGGTGCGGGTGAGGGTGCCGGTCGCGACCATCGGTATCCGCGGCACCCACTTCGCCGGTGAGGTCGACGGCACCTACGCACGGGTGGTGTTGCTCGAGCCCGAGGAGGACGACGAGCTGACCGCGATCGAGGTGTCCAATCAATTCGGCAGCGTGGTCATCGACCAGCCCAATTTCGGCACCGAGATACCCGACGACCAGAGTCCGCCGTCACCGGTGCGGCGCATGCAGCTCAGAACCGTGCAGGACATGCTGCGCTCGATCCGCAGCATCCAGCGTGTCAATCCCGGTCGCATGGGCATCAGACGCTGAATCCAGCGCGGTCACGCCTCACCCCAGCTGGCGGCCGGCGGTGGTTCGCCCGCATCGTTCGAGTCACCCGCCTGGCCCGCTTCCCCATGTTCGGCCGGCGGGCGGCTGGATGGGTGCTGGTGCTGAACATTGCCGCGCAGCTGGCCGCGTGCGTCGCGCCCGAGTCAGGTCTGCGTGCGCTGGCGGCTCGACACGAGATGCGGCGCGAGGCCGTGATGGGCACTGAGTTCGCGCACGTCGTCTATCGGTCGCGACCGGCAGCGGGCGCGGTTGATCGGGCGCGGGAGACGCGGCGGGCACTGCACGTCTACCTGGAGGGCGATGGTAGACCCTGGCTGCGTCGCCACCGGACGGCGGCCGATCCGACGCCGCGCGAGCCGCTGATGCTGCGCTTGATGGCGTTGGATCCCGGACCCGCGCTCTATCTGGGCAGGCCGTGCTATCACGGGCATCACCGAGATCGCGGCTGCGAGGCGGCATTGTGGACCGAGGCTCGCTATTCTCGGCGGGTGGTCGACAGCATGCGCGCGGCGTTGCTGCGGCTGGCGCCCGCGGATCGACCGCTGGTGCTGCTCGGGCATAGTGGCGGTGGCACCCTCGCGGTGCTGATCGCCCGGGAGCTGTCCTCGGTGCGTGCCGTGTTGACCCTCGGCGGCAATCTGGACGTGGCCGATTGGGTCCGACGTCACGGATATACGCCGCTGGCTGACTCCCTGGACCCCGCGCGACTGCCAGCGCTGAGATCTGAATTGCGCCAGCTGCACGTGGTCGGTGCCGACGATGACAATATCGATCCGGCTGCGGTTGCGCGTTTCGCCGCCCGCCAGCCCGCGGCACGATTCCTGAAGGTGCCGGGGCAGGGCCACGATTGTTGTTGGCAAGCCCTGTGGCCGAGTCTGCTAGAGACGCTGGATCGTCTGCCCGACGAGGGTTGAGCCGGAAGAGCGTCGCGGACAGCGAGCATGTGCAGATCATCGTCCGCGGCAAGCCCGTATGCTATTCGCGTCTGGCAATGGCGCGAACGGCGATGGAGCCGGTGGCGCTCAACAGGACCATCGGCCAAGGTCCGATTGCCACAGGTCCGATGAATCGGGAGCGAGCATGTCGTGACGAGCACCGAAGCGCTACGAGCAGAGCTGGCCACGCCCGTGATCAAGCGCCCGCCGGGTGGGGTCAGGCCGCGTGGCGTGTTGCTCAGTGTGCCGCACTATGGCACGCGGCCGCTGCCCGGCTTCGCCGACGAGGCGTTCGCCGACCCGGCCTTCGCGCGTTTTCCTCGAGGCTACGCCGATACCCTGGCCGACCGCCTCTATGACGACCTGCACGACACCGGCTGTCATCTGTTGCTCGCCC
>JAGRHX010001229.1 GCA_020444775.1 Gammaproteobacteria bacterium | reverse complement strand
GATCGGCATGACCTTCGCCGGCGCCCTGCGGTCGATCCTCCGCCAGGACCCGGATGTCGTGCTTGTGGGTGAGATCCGCGACGAGGAGACCGCGGTGATGGCGTTTCGAGCCGCCATGACCGGTCACCAGGTCTACTCCACCTTGCACACCAACTCGGCGGTGGGTGCGATTCCGCGCCTGCTCGATACCGGGATCGCACCGGACATCATGGCCGGCAACATCATTGGTGTGATCGGTCAGCGGCTGGTGCGCAAGCTGTGCGAGCGCTGCAAGCGCGCCTACGAGCCGTCCAAGCTCGAACGGCAGATCCTGCGTCTGGGGGTGTCCACCGAGGTGCCCCATGTCTACGAGGCTCACGGTTGCCGTGAGTGCGAGCATACCGGCTTCAAAGGGCGTATGGCGCTGATGGAGGTGCTGCGCTTCGACGCCCAGATCGACGAGCTGGTGGCGCGACGCGCGACCATCCACGAGGTCGTCAAATATGCCCGCGGGCACGGCTTCTTCAGCCTCGCCGAGGATGGTATCCGTCGGGTCATCGAGGGCGTGACCAGCATGGACGAGATATCGCGCAAGATCGATCTCACGGCGGGAATCGCTTGAGTGCGGCGATGCATCGAACACGCCGGCTCGGGCGACTGACGGAGGTCGGCGCATGCCATTGATGCAATACAAGGCGATGGACGCGCGCGGTCGTATGACCAACGGACAGATCGACGCCGCCAACGTCGCTGACCTGGAGATGCGTCTGGAGCGGATGGGCCTGGACCTGGTGAACTTCCAGGAGGCCAAGATCCGTGCCGCCAGCGCCGGCTCCGCCAGCATCCGCCGCCGCGAGCTGATCAATTTCTGTTTCCAGCTCGAGCAGTTGCTGTCCTCTGGGGTCCCGGTGGTCGAGGGGCTGGGGGATCTGCGTGATTCCGTCGATGACAAGCGGCTCAAGGAGGTGATTGCCGGGCTCGTCGAATCCATCGAAGGCGGCCGTACCCTGTCCGAGGCGCTGGCCGAGTACCCCAGCGTCTTCGATGCCGTGTTCGTCAACCTGATCCGGGCCGGCGAGCTCAGTGGTCAGGTCTCGGTGGTGTTGAAGAGCATCACCGAGAACCTCAAGTGGCAGGACGAGCAGGCCGAACAGGTCAAGAAGCTGATGATGTACCCGACCTTCGTCGGTGTCGCGGTCATGATGGCGCTGATCTTCCTGATGGTGTACCTGGTGCCGCAGCTGGTGGGCTTCGTCAAGAACATGGGGCAGGAGCTGCCCTTTCACACCCGCGCGCTGATTGGCCTGTCGAACCTGATTCGGGATTGGTGGTATCTGTTCCTGATCGTCCCGGTGCTGGTGCTCATCGCGATCACGGCGCTGGTGCGTGCCAGCCCGGCCTTCGCTTTCACCGTCGACAGCCTGAAGCTGCGCGTGCCGCTGTTCGGCACGCTCATCAAGAAAATCATGCTGGCCCGCTTCGCCAACTATTTCGCGCTGCTATACGCATCCGGCATCACGGTGCTGGAATGCATCCGCATCTGCGAGGGGCTGGTCGGCAACAAGGCGGTGGCGGAGGCGACGCGCCGTGCCGGGCGGCAGATCGCCGATGGCGCGAGCATCAGCGCGGGGTTCGAGTTCTCGGGTCTGTTCCCGCCGCTGGTGGTGCGCA
>JAGRHX010000007.1 GCA_020444775.1 Gammaproteobacteria bacterium | reverse complement strand
GGCCATCGCAATCATCACCCGTTGCCGCATCCCGCCGGAGAACTGATGCGGGAAATCGTCGGCCCGGTTGGCCGCGTCGGGGATACCGACGCGCTCCAACAGTTTCACCGCCCGGCTCCACGCCTCGCGACCGGCGGCTACGTTATGGACTCGAAACAGCTCGGCGATCTGCCAACCGACACTGAACACCGGATTCAGCGAGGCCAGCGCGTCCTGGAAGACCATGCTCATGTCCACGCCGCAGCGGCGTCGCCATTGCTCCATCGGCATGGCGAGCACGTCCTGTCCGGCAAAGCGGACCCGACCACCGGTAATCCGTGCCGGGGGTGTTTGCAGCAGTCGCATCACCGCTGACATGGTCACGCTCTTGCCCGAGCCGCTCTCACCGAGGATCGCGGCGGTCTCGCCAGCACGCACGCGCAGGTTCACGCCGTTGACGGCGCGCACGGTCTCACGACCACTACGGAACTCGACCCGCAGGTCGTCCACCGTCAGCAGATCGTCGTTGTCATCGCTCGACACATCGTCGCTCATATCGGTACTCAGGGCGTGCCGGGCCGTTCATCGCCGGCGTCCCCATCAGAGGTGCCAGCGGCCTGAGGCACTTCCAGTCGCCAGCGCTGCACAGGGTCGGTTGCGATTCTCAGCCAGCTCGACAGCAGGTTCGCAGACAGGGTCGCGAGCATGATCGCAAGGCCCGGGAGAAAGGCCAGCCACCAGGCCTGATTCAGATAATTGCGTCCCTGCGCCACCATCAGCCCCCAGGTAATTTCCGGCGGCTGGATACCGATACCCAGAAAACTCAGACCGGATTCGGCCAGCATGACGATGGCGAAATCGACCGTCATGATGGTCAGCAGCGTCGGCGCGACGATTGGGGTGATGTGACGCACCAGGATGTGATATCGACCCGCGCCCAATGCCCGGGATGCATCGACGAACACGCGCTCGCGGATCTCCAGCACCTCGGCGCGGGTCACCCGCAGGTAGGACGGTATCCGCGTGATGGCGAGCACGATGACCAGATTACCGACCGCGGGCTCTAGCATGTAGAGCACGACCACCGCGAGCAACAGCGAGGGAAAGCTCTGCACGATATCGGACAGACGCATGATCACGTTGCCGACGCCGCGCCCCACGTAGCCGGCGATCAGACCGAGAAAGCCGCCGACCAGCATGGCGACCAGGACCGCGCTCAGCGCGATCAGCAGCGTGTTCCGGGAGGCAACCACCAGTCGCGCGAGCATGCTGCGCCCAAGCGCGTCGCTGCCCAGCACCATCAGCCAACCCTGCTCCAGCGAGCCCGGTGGCATGTTCCGCGCACGAAGATTGATCGCCGTCGCGGCATCACCGAGCAATGCCGGCCCGATGATCACGCACACTGCCATCAGCAGCAGCCACAGTGCCGCCAACAGGGCGAAGGGATCGCGCAGCAACAATCGCCACCACGGCAGGCCGCGACGAATGGTGAGCGCTTCCTGAGCAGCGCTCACCGCGACCGTGGCCGTCTCGTCAGCACGCCTGGTTTCGGTCTCGCGAATGCTCATTGGTGCCGGATCCTCGGGTCGAGCCCCACGTAGGCCAGGTCGATGAGGATGTTGAGCAGGAAGATGGCCGAGGCGGTCATCATGATCGCGGCCTGGACAGTGGGGAAATCACGCTGGATGACCGCATCGATCATCAGCTTGCCGACCCCAGGCCAGCCGAACACGGTTTCCACGATCACCGCGCCGTTGATGAGACCAACGGTGAGATCACCCGCCACGGTGACCACCGAGAGCGTCGCGTTGCGCAGCGCATGCACGAAGATCACACGATGCTCACCCACGCCCTTGGCGCGAGCGGTCTTGACGAAGGCCGAGGACAGGGCGTCCAGCATTGCCGCGCGCACCACCTGTACGAGCAGTCCGAAAGGACGCAGGGCCAGCACGGTGACCGGCATCACCCAATACGGAAAGCCGCCCAGACCGGAGGTCGGCAGCCAGCCCAGACTCACCGAGAACACCAGTATGGCGGTGATCGCGACCCAGAAGTCCGGCGCGCTGGCTGCGGCCAGGGAGCTGACACTGCTGATCCGGTCGAATGCACCGCCAGGACGGTAGGCTGCCAACGCGCCGACCACCACGGCCAGCACGAAGGCGATGACCATGGTCACCAGGGCCAGCTTCAAGGTGGTCGGATAGGCTTCCAGCACCAGCTCCGCGGCGGGTCGCTGCTTGCGCAGCGAGTAGCCCAGATCACCCTCGGAGACGTCCGACAGGAAACTCAGGAACTGCTCGGTGACCGGCCGATCGAATCCATGCTTGTGCGCGAACTCCTGGCGCGTCTGAAGCGATGCATCAATGGGCAGATAGAGATTGGTGGGATCGCCCGTCAGGCGGGCCAGGAAGAAGACCGCGATGACCAGACCGATCAATGCAATCGCGCCGTGCGCGAAGCGTCTTGCCAGGTAGTTGAGCAAGCCTTGGAGCCCTTTGCGTTCGACCGGGTGCGTTCGACCGGTTCCGGCACACGGCGCGGCCGGCGGGTACGCGGCAACAGCGAGCCGGCAGGCAGATTACCTGCCGGCTCCGCCCGGTGACATCACTTGAAGGTGATGTCTTCCAGGTGCAGCTCGCTGTTGGTGGAGATGCTCGGCGTGAAGTTGATGCGCTGGCCGACCCGCGAGTAGCCGACCATGTGATACATCCAGACGTCCGCCACCAGATCCTCGTTGATGATCCGGAAGACCTCCTGCCAGGCCTTGCGTCGCTCCTCACCGGAGAGGGTCGAAGCCTTCGCGATCAGCTCGTCCAGATGCTTGTCGCAGGTGGTCGACTGGGCACCGTCACAAGCGTACTTGTTGTACACGGAGAACACCGCGTCGCCGTTGTTGTTGTCGTGCTGTGCCTGCAGCAGCACCGGGCCGCGATCCTCCGCGTAGGGCTTGGTGAGGATGTCCAGCCACTCAGCCACCTCGAGCATGCGCAGCTTCACGTTCAGACCGACCGCCTGGAGCATCGCCATCATGACCTCCATGGTCTCGGTGGCGTTCGGGTAGATGTTGATGCGCCCGACGATCTCCAGCTCCTTGTCGAGCGGTACGCCAGCGGATCGCGCCTCGTCCAGGAGCTGCTTGGCCTTGGCCGGATCGTAGGGCCACACCTTCAGCTCCGGGTTGTGACCGTTGATGCTCGGCACCACGATCTGGGTCGCGGGAATGACGTCCTTGGACAGCACCGAGCCACGAATCGCATCCCGGTCGATGGCGTAGTTCATGGCCAGACGCACCCGGCGATCGTCCAGCGGTGGCCGCGTCATGTCGATCCGCAGACGGGTGGTCTCGGAGTTCGGGTAGCTGAAGTCCATGCTCGAATCGTTGGCATCTTGAACCGCGATGTTCGGCGCGATGTCTGCCTCACCGACCTTCACCATCGCCGCGCGCACGGCGGACTCTGTGCGCCAGATGTAGCGTGCGGTCTCGACCTGAGGCTTCTCGCCCCAGTAGCCGTCGAAGCGCTTCAGCACGATCTCCTGACCGGGCGTCCAGTGGTCGAAGACGTACGGGCCCGTGCCGACCGGATCCAGCACCAGCTTGTCGGTCGGCGTGTTCGGCGATGACAGCGACACCACGCCCATGCGGGTAGGCAGGATCGGCACCGGCTTGTCGGCGCTGATCTCCAGCGTGTATTCATCCAGGGCCTTGCCGACGATACGCAGGTCGCCGAATGACTTGGTGCGGGTCTCGCAATCCAGCCCACCGGTGCCACGCGCCTTGGTGCCGCCGCTGGTCGTGTCCATGGTACGGGCAATCGCCTTGGCCGCGTTCTCGGCATTGAAGGGCGCGCCGTCGTGGAACTTGACGCCCTCGCGCAGCTTGAAATGCCAGGTTGTATCGTTGACCTTGGTCCAGGAGGTTGCGAGTCGCGGCGTGATGGTGCCGTCCTTCGGGTCAATCTCGGTCAGCGTCTCGACGATGTTCTGCTTGACCACCCGGCCCACCGTCGACCGATTCGAGTTGCAGCCGTCCAGCCCTTCGGGCTCCTCGGACAGGACTACCGTGACCATGCCGTCCGCGGCGAAGCCGCTTTGCGCCCCCAGCATCAGCGCACTGGTGATCAACATCGCGCCCAGTCCGGCCCAGCGCCGTGCCTGACCACGCGTCGGGACACCCGTCGCCGTGCCCGTCGAATCATGAGCACCGTGCCGATGCGCGCCAACAGCCACCGCCTCGATCATGTTCCACCTCTCCTGTTGAATCGCTATCTACCGGTTCAGGCATGCGCCGGGCAACGCCCGCCGACTGGCCGGACCAGCTTGTTATAGTCGGGACCAGAGTTGCGCGAACGCGGCCCCGCATGTGACGGCCACGATGCTTCCTGAAGTGCGCGAACGTGTCAACATGGCAACCACGGCGCCACGGCGGACACACGCGACTCACGGTCCGCTATCGAGACGGACCGGCCGTGGCATTCACGAGTGATGCCGCCAACCCATGACCGGAGGACGATCACGTGCACGAGCATACGCGACCTGATGGTGCCGGTGGGTCGGCCGTGGATGATGGGGCGGGCGGGGCGACCGGCTCAGCGAACGACCCCTTCGAAGCCGCGCGTCTCGGCGACTGGCCCTCGTTGCAGGCCTGCCTGCAATCGGGTACCGCGGTAGATGCGCAGAATCCGCGTGGCGACACCCTGCTGATGCTGGCCGCCTACCACGGCCACACGGCGCTGGTGGCGGCGCTGCTACAGGCCGGCGCGGACCCTGACAGGTCCAACGACAAAGGTCAGCATCCGCTCGCGGGCTGCGCCTATCACGGCCACGTCGAGATCATCGAGCTGCTGCTGGACGCCGGTGCCCGTGTCGAAGGTAACCCCGCGGCCAGCCGCTCGCCGCTGATGTATGCGGCCATGTACAACCATCCGCGCGCAACCGCCTGCCTGCTCGAGAACGGTGCGGATCCGCAGCGCCGCGACGCTGACGGACGACGGGCCCTCGAGCTCGCCGAGCAGATGCGCGCCGTCTACACCGTACCGTTGCTGCGCGCGCACGACGCAACGGACGAGTCGAAGACGGCGCGCTGAGCGGTCTTGTGGCGACGCCGCTCAGGCCGCGTTCTTGCGATTCGCCGCCAGCCGCGCATCGACCAAGGCGACCGTTTCGTCCACAACCGCGTTCTGCAGTCCCTGCTGACGCGCGAGGGTCTGCACCAATCGGTCCACGCGTTCGATGTTGGGCGCACCGGCATACAGCGCGCGCGCGGCCGACGACGGCTTGGTCAGGCCATTCGCTGCGTTCGCGTACTTCTCGAAGGGCACCTGGTCGGCCGGATCCGCGCCCAGTGTCCGGCACAGCTGTGCGACCCACTCGTAAACCGCGCGCGAGGCATCCAGATCGCTGTGCACCGCGTCGCGGATCGAGCGCGCCTCGCCGCTCTGCACGCAGCGATAGTTGCCGGTCAACAGCATGCACCACTTGGCGAGCGGCACGAACACCGAGTCGTGCACCTTCAATTTCACCGGCAGTTCCAGCTCGACACCGTCCGACTCGTAACGGGCGTTCTCGATATCGGCCTGCATCTGCCTGAGGATGGCGGTGTGCGCATCGCTGTCGAAGCGGGCCGATTTGAAGTTGGTCGGCAACGACACCTGCAGCACGTTGGTCGGCTCCTCGGGAGGCCGGAAGGCCTGCGGATCCGGGCTGCACAGGGTCATGCACGCCGGGTCGAAGGAAGACCACACGCTGGCATCCGTATAGCACTCGGTCAGGGTGTTCGGGTCGACACCCGGGATCCGCGCCAGATAGGGCAAGGGCGGCATGTTCATGATCGACATGCACGGCACCCGCGCGCGTGCCACGGCATCGAGCAGCTCGCGGACCCCGTCCGAGCGGTATTGCGGCTCCTGCATCGCCAGCGCGACCAGATCGAAGTCAGCCGGATCGACCTCGGTCGGTGTCGCCGCGGACAACCGGCCCGGCAGCCTGCGCGAGTCGACCTCGACCAGACCGTCGCGACCGCGCACGGGCATCCGCACCCGGGCGCCATCCTTGTTGAACAGCTCGGCCTCGGCCGGCAAGCAGACCAGCTTGACGTCGTGGCCGGCGAGCAGCAGCTTGGTCGCCAGGAGCGACCCGTAGGATGCCCCCATGATGAGCGTGTCGTAGCGCTTGCTCATGTCTTGTCGCTCCTGTGTGTAGTACGGCAGTCGACCTGCCGGGGTGGGTGGGTGTCCACGTCGAGCTGCGCGACACGTTCTCGCGTCGCGCAGCGATTGCGGCGTGCAATCACTCAGCGGATCGCCAGCGGCGATCCCATGGAGCCGGTCGCGCCGCGGATCGGCGCCGGCGAATAGATATAGGTGAAGACATAGGCACCATCGTCGGCTAGCTGCTTCAACGCCAGGTTCTCCTGGTTGACGATGCCGTGCCGGGTCTGCAGATACTGATGAACACAGAACGCGCAGGCCGGCTCGCCCGGATAGGGCACCGGATCGGTCGCCGCCCAGCTGTCACCGCCGGTCACGCCAGCCTGGACCTCGGTCGCCACCCAGCGCGCGGTATCCATGCACAGCCCCGGCTCACCGGAGTTGAATTTCTCCGGGTTCTCCCAATGTCGTTCCCAGCCGAAACGAAACAGCAGGGCGTCACCCGCGGCGAATTGGAAATCGCTCATACCCTGCTTGGCGAGCGCCGCCTTGACGTCGTCCATGCTGGCGCACTGATTGGTATCCCATTCGCGCAACGCGGCAAAGTCGATGAGAATGCCGCGGGCCACGATCGGGTGCAGCTTCTCTGTGCCGAGCTTGACCAGCCCGTAGGCGGTCGCCATCTCGGCCTCGGTGATACCGTTGTAGAAGCGCATCTGTGAGCGGTCGCCATCGTGACCGATCTGCACGCCAATGTGACCCAGGCCGTCGAACTGCGTGCCGACCTGGCCGATCTCCGTCGCCAGGAAGTCATCATGCCAGACGATGCTGTTGCCACCGAACGGGCCACCGGTCGGCGTGCCGGGGATCCTCAGCACGAACTTGCGGTCGCCGAACAGCGGCATCTTGGAATGGTAGTCATGACCGAGCTTGTAGACCTTACCGGTCTTGATCTGGCCGATGGCTCGCATCACCACCTCGGGCTTGGTGTACCAGTTGGTCGAACCGGCCTCGTCATCTGCGCCCCACAGGGCGTTCGGCCACCACTTCGAGCCGAGTGGGGTCTCCATGGTGTCACCGTCCACCCACGGCTTGCCCGCGCAGCCGCGCCAGTTCTTGTCTGTGCATTCAGCCTGCGCGGCGCCGCCCAGCAGCATGCCGCCGAGCAGGCCCGCGGCCAGCAACAGCGATCGCATCTTGCGTGTGTCAGACATCGGTTCTCCCCCCTTCTCTGGTTGTGTGACAAGCGGTGCCATCCGACGCGTGACCACCCGCCGTGTCCTGCAGTGCCAATCCACTGCGTGGCCTGCAAGCCGCGCGGCTCGCGCCGAACGCGCATTGTGTTGTCAGCGGAGGCTCGCGTCATGACGCGGCGCGCAAAGAGGGGGCGCGCAGGCACCGTTCGAGCCGCGACCCGGCGTTGCCGGCAACGCCAGCGAATGGCACGGCATGGCAGCCGCTCGAGCATCGGTAGCGGGTCGCGACCCGGGGGAAGAAGCAGCCAGAGGGCTCAGTCGAGCGCCTCGTAGAGGGTATGGAAACGATCGGCCGATACCGCGTAGCCGTCACCACGCTCGGCGTCGTTGTAGACCAGATAGTCTCCGGCAGCGTAGTGGGTCTCACCCTCACGGGTGCGGATGGCGCCAGCGCTGTCGGTACGCTCGGCCCACACCGGCGCGGTCTTCACATACATGCCCGGACTGACGCGCTCGTAGGTGCGAGCGAACGACGCCGCATCGATGGTGTAGACGTCGCCCTGGTTGTCGACCACCCAGTCGCCGGGCTTGCAGCGCTGCTCGGCCCCCCACTTGCGATAGGCGAACCCATCCGTGCACAGGTCCAGCCTGACGGCGACCACGGCCGTCCGTTCGCGCCGGCGGTACTTGCGAAGCGTGGTCATGACAGCACTCCCGGCCGGCCATGCCGGACCTCGACTGAAGACCGTCATGATAAACGATTCGCCCCGGGCGATTTTCCGAGCAACGCTTCGAGGACAGTTCATGCTTGGATGCACGGCCAGGCGATTCTGTGGGGGCGATTCTGTGGGGGCGATTCTGTGGGGGCGACTCGGTGGGAGCGACTCGGTGGGGGGCTTCCGGGACAGCAGCGCGCCGGCTGGGAACCGGTGGGTCAGACGAAGTCGACCTCGAGGTCGGCCTCGCTGTCATCGCGGCAGCGACCCTCACGCGCACGGGACGCGTCACGACGTTTCTGTTGCAGGGTACGCAACAGTGACAGCGCGGCGGTCAACACCACCTCGTCGCGCTGGGGTTGCGAGCACAATCCCCCGACCAGACCGAGCACATAGAGCTCATCACCCAGCGCCGTCGACGGCTCCGCTGACCGCGGATCCGCGGCCTCACCTCGCTCCTGCTCGCCGTCTGCAGAACCACCCTGCGCTCGCCTCCGCTCCGGGTCCATCTCGCGGCCCTCCTGTCCCTGCTTCCTCGTTGCCTCACTCCGGCCTGCCGGTCAGTGCCCTGGCAAATCGTTATGTTCTCAGCGCATGACCGTGTTGGGAATTATCTTCACTTAAACCGCACTTGTCTGTAGGCATTCGACCCACACGCTGTAGGCCGTGGCCTACAGCAGCGACGCGGTCGGACTCAACCCGGGTGAGGAGGCCTCAGGCCGCATGATGGCTCTCGGCAACGATGATCGGCTCCAGCGCCGGCTTGCCGAGCACCATGTCGGATCCCTTCTCCGCGATCATCATGGTCGCCGCGTTCAGATTCGCCGACAACATCGACGGCATGACCGAGGCATCGATGACCCGCAATCGAGCTATGCCACGCACGCGGAGCTGCTCGTCGACCACGGCGGTGGGATCGGTTTCCGGGCCCATCCGACAGGTGCCCATGACGTGGAAGGTGGTGTTGCCATAATGGCGGGCGGCTTCGAGCAGCTCGTCGTCGGTCTGCACGTCATCACCCGGATAGGCCTCGAAGTCTATATACGGCCTCATCGGCTCGGTATGGATCAGGCGGCGCGCGAGGCGCATGGCACCGAGCAGCACTCGTCGGTCGCTCTCCTCGGCCAGATAGTTCGGATTGATGCTCGGCTTGGCGAACGGATCCGCGGAGCGCGCCCGCACCCAGCCCTTGCTCTCCGGGCGATGCTGCCAGGCAGCGATGGTGAAACCGGGGTGCTCGTCCAGCAAGCCGTGCACACCTTCCTTGTAGCTGGCCGGGGTGAAGATGAACTGCAGGTCGTTGCTGCGCGCCGCCTCGTCGGAATGCCAGAAGCCGTAGACCATGGACGGACTCAGCGCGACGATGCTCCTGGCGCCGACCAGGTACTTGACGATCTCGCCGGCCAGCCGCAGGCCGCGCGAGCGCTCGTTCAGGGTTTCGATGTTCTTCACCCGCACCGCGAAGCGTGGTGCGTAGTGATCGCGCAGATTCTCACCAACGCCGGCGAGCTCGTGCACGAGCGGAACGCCCAGCGACTGCAGCAGGGCCCCCGGCCCGATACCGGAGAGCTGCAGCAGCTGTGGTGAGTTGATCGCACCGCCGCTCAGTATCACCTCTTTTCGAGCCCGCACCTCGACACGCGGCCCCCCGGCTCCACCACGAGCATACTCGACACCAATCGCGCGCTTGCCGTCGAGCAGAATTCGGGTGGCGTGCGCGCGCGTGCGGACGGTCAGGTTGGGACGGGAACGCGCGGGCTTGAGAAAAGCCCGCGCCGTGCTCATCCGTCGCCCCTTGTAGGTGGTGCGTTGGACGTAGGAGATCCCTTCCTGCCGCTCGCCGTTGTAGTCCGGATTACGCGGGATGCCTATCTGGTTGGCGCCCTGCATGAACAGCTCGCACAGCGGGTGGCTGTAGTCCAGATCGGTCACGGTCAGATAGCCATCGCTGCCGCGAAAGGTCTCGTCCTTGTCACCGATACGTTGCTCACAGCGACGGAAGTACGGCAGCACGTCGGCGTAGCTCCAGCCGCGGTTGCCACGCTGCGCCCAGCTATCGAAGTCCATGCGCTGCCCGCGGTTGTAGATGTGGCCGTTGATCGAGCTGGAACCGCCCAGGGTCTTGCCACGCGGGACGCCGATCGAACGCCCGCCAGTCCAATGACTGGGCTCGGACTCGTACAGCCAGTTGACCTTCGGATCGGTCAGGGTCTTGATGAAACCGGCCGGGATATGGATGTACGGATGCCAGTCAGGCGGACCGGCCTCGAGCAGGCAGACGCTGTGCTCGCCGCTCGCGCTCAGTCGGTTGGCCAGTATGCAGCCGGCGGAACCCGCCCCCACGATCACATAGTCGAACGATTCACCTGCCGATTCCGCCAAGTCCCAACCCTCCGTCGTTGATGCGCCTAACGCATGGCACGGCTGACACACGGCAAAGCCGCGAGCGGGCCTCACCTGAGCTGACCTCCGGGCACCGACTATAGCGAGATGCGACCCCGGGCGCGAAGCCATCCAGCCGCACGCACTCCGGATCGGCGGCGGAGTCAGTGCTGCTTGGTCAGATCGAACACGAAGTCGACGATTGGCGTCGGGGTGCCGATGCTGGCCGCCAGCTTCGAGGCCAGGGAGATGTCCTTGCGGCCGAAGCGTCCCATGCTGGTGTCGCCACCGGTATGCAGCGCGGCCAGCGCCCGCATGTTGTCGATGTTGCGCAGCGACCAGCTGTCACCGCTGCTGCACTCGGCGAGCTCGCGCATCCGCGCCTCCTCGATACCCAGTGCGCTGGCCAGACGCAGGGCTTCTTCGACCACGTGCACGTTGACCAGCGACATCAGGTTGTTGCACTGCTTCGCGGCCTGCCCCATGCCGAGCGGTCCCATGTGAAAGACCCGCTCGCCGACGACCTCGAAGACCGGCCGGGCGCGTTCCAGCACTGCGGCCTCACCACCGACCATCAGCGTCAGGCTGCCCTGCTCCGAGCGCTCCGCGGCACCGCTGACCGCGGCATCGATCAGATCCACCCCACGAGCCGCCGCCAGTCGACCGAGCTCCTGGCAGGTGGCGACGCTGAGCGTGCTGTGAAGGATGACCAGGGTGCCGGCCGCGGCACCGGCCAGGACCCCGTCGTCGCCGAGCATCACCTCGCGGGTCTGCCGATCATTCATCACCACCGAGCAGACCACATCGCTGTGCTCCGCCAGCTCGCGTGGGCTGCTCGCCACCCGGGCTCCGCGAGTCGCCAGCGCCGCGACACGCTCGGCGTCCAGATCCAACACGGTCAGTTCGAAGCCCGCTTCGAGCAGATTCCGGGCCATCGGGCCACCCATGTTCCCGAGGCCGATGAAACCGATGCGCTCTGTGGCTGGGTGATCGCTGGCTGGGCTGTGTGCCATCCCCGTCCCTCCTGTTGTGGACTACGTCACGAACCCGGGCGATCCGCCGGCGCCGGCGCTTGCCCGAGAATCGTCGCCAATGATAATAATGTGCATTCGCGAAGGTACTGTTCGAAACCGTGGCCAACGACGGCTACCCGTTCGGACGATCTGCCCGTTCGGATGATCTGCGATCGATGTCGATGAGCGTGGAGGCACCCAGATGCGATTGAGCTCGGCGCCGACCGGACGGCGCGTACGAATCGTCGGCACCCGTACCCGGAGCGCACTGCGCTGGCTGCTACTGTGCGGCCTGCACGACGGCCACGAGGTGTTGGTCGCGATGCGCTCGGATGGCGGCCGCATCCTGCTCGTCGATGGTCCACGCACCCTCTCCATCCCTGCCCGTGTCGCCGACGGCACCGAGGTCAGCTCGCTGGTCGGCACCAGCGGCGGTTGCTGAGCCGACGGCCGCCACGCCACCTGCCCACACCGACTTCCCGGTCCGCGGACAGAACGCGGGTCAGCCCTCGAGCTGACGCTTGAGCGCGCTCCAGCGGTCGATGATCGGCATCAGCTTGTCTGCCTTCTCCGCGGGCAGGCTGAACACCACCCGGTCGACGCCTATCTGCTCGCAAAAGCGCAGACGTTCGATCTCGTCGGGAACCCGGAAGATGGTGATAGGCAATGTGGCGGGATCCCGGCCGGCATCTCGGGCCATGTCCCTGAACTTTTCGATGAGCACGCCGACGCCGTCCCTCTCGAGCCGGTCGGCGCGCGGGATCCAGCCATCACCGTAACGAATCGCGCGCCGCGCGGCATAGGGGAAGGC
>JAGRHX010001228.1 GCA_020444775.1 Gammaproteobacteria bacterium | reverse complement strand
AACCGCGCGATGCCGTCTCGTGGCGGTGCCTACGAGTCGCGCTTGCGTGGCGCCGATGATCTGACCCGGGCGCGACCGCCCTCGCGCAGCGGAGATGGTTCGCGACCGGCCGTTCTGAACGACGATGGGCGCGCAGCGAGCAGCGCGCCCATCGCCACTCCCCCCGTCGCAACGGCCAGTGCCAATCGGGCCGTCGAGGCGGCCACCTCGACGTCGCCGCGCCCTGTCGCGACGGGCGCGGCGAGTGGTGCTGCAAGCAGACCCGCCGCTGATTCGGCTGCCAGCCGTCCAGCTTCGTCCGGTCGACCGGCGTCCAACGGGGGTACCACATCGACCACGCCTGCCACGGCGCCGGCCCCGGTCGGCCCATGGCTGGTACAGCTGGCGAGCTTCTCGAACCAGGCCAACGCCCAGAACCTGGTGGCGCGCTTGCGCTCGGACCGCTTCGATGCTTTTGCGCGCAGCGTGCAGATCAAGGGCCATACGGTCTACCGGGTGTTCGTCGGACCCATCAAGGAACGTGCCGAGGCGGATCGATTGCAGAAGCGCCTGAGCGATGCCACCCGACTCAAAGCCATCGTGGTAGCCGCCGGCTGATGCATGACTCAAAGCGGTCTGCCGCCAGCGGGCGCGGTGCGTGTACGCAAACCCCGAGGCCTGACCCGAGCGCGGCCACGGAGGTGTTCGGGTGAACGAGCAGACCGCGCTGTCGCTGCTCGACGGCCTGAACGTGGCTGACTATCTGATTCTCGGCGTCGTTGCCGTCTCGACCCTGCTGAGCCTGCTGCGTGGCTTCTTCACCGAGGCGATCTCGCTGCTCAGCTGGGTGCTCGCGATCTGGGTGGCGCTGTCCTTCAACGCCGTGGCCGCGGCCTGGCTGGCGCCCTGGATCGGCGTGCCCTCGGCTCGCCAGGGCGCGGCCTTCGTGCTGCTGTTCGTAGCGGTGCTGGTCGTCGGCGGACTGCTGTCCTTCGTGGTCAGACGGCTGGTCCGCCATACCGGGCTGTCGGGCACGGACCGGATGCTGGGTATGCTGTTCGGTGCCGCGCGTGGCGCGGTGCTGGTCATCGTGCTGGTGCTGGTGGCTGGCGTGACCACCCTCCCGGCCGACCCCTGGTGGCGGGGCTCGATGCTGATACCCTACGCACAGCGTGCCGCCTTCCAGCTCGCGGCCATGCTGCCACCGGATCTGGGTCGTCTGATCGATTTCAGCGCGACTCGGGCACCGGCGGTGGCGACCAGCGCCGGGCCATTGCCGACGATCGGTGTGCCGGGTGACGGAGCCGCGGCGACCGGGCCGCGTTCCTCGTCCGGCCAGTGAGCCGACGTCGCGCCTTGATGTCAGCGTGTGAACCGATGCGAGGCGGCGTTCATTGCACGTGCAGGGTATGATGCGCGCCCTGGTGCAGGACCGGGCGTGCGGTCAGCCCGACCAGAGCGGCCGGACGCCGGTCAGGTTGCTGTAGGATCCAGCTACAACAGGCGAACCCACAGGCGATCCCCTACTGCGGAATAGTCGGCATTGTCGGTCGAAACGACGTCAATCGTGACCTTTACGATGCGCTCACGGTGCTTCAGCATCGCGGGCAGGATTCGGCTGGGATCGCGACCTGCGACGGGCCCGTGCTGCATCAGCGCAAGGGGGCGGGCCTGGTGCGCGACGTGTTCCGCACCCG
>JAGRHX010001227.1 GCA_020444775.1 Gammaproteobacteria bacterium | reverse complement strand
TCATGAGTGACCCATCCGCGATCGGCCGGCAGCTCTACATGCTGCTGCCCGAGATCTATCGCAGCCGCGACAACAACCTTCGCGGGTCGGACGGACGGATCGAATCGCCCGGCGATCTGGCGCGCTACCTGGATGCCTGTGGCAGCCTGCTCGACGCGATCAAGGCTACCTTGGATCAGCGTCTGGCCGATGCTTTTCCGGACAACGCGCCGCCCGGCGAACGCTCGTGTCAGGCCTGGCTGTTGCCCTACTTCGCCGACCTGCTCGACGTGCGACTGGTCTCGCCCGAGGTCGAGGGGCGGCGCAACGAGATCGCGAACGCGGTCGGCTGGCGGCAGCGCAAGGGCACCGTGTCGGTGTTGGAAGCGGTTGCCGAGAGCGTCGGCCGGATCGAAGCGGAAGTGCAAGAGGGCTGGCAACGGGTCGCCTTGACCGCACGCGTGGGCATGCCATTGCTGCCGACCAGCGCGTACGGAGAAAGGCAAGCGAACGACACCGCCACGGCGCCGGCCGCGCGCATCGCGCGCCATCCCGGACTGCCCGCGGTGACCCCCGACCTGCAGCGCGCCGCGCGCGCGGTGCGCACCGATCCCGGCAATCCAGCCGCGAAGCTGACCCATTACGAGCAGCACAGCGCCTGGTGGCGGCCAGCCAACCGTCACGGGGCGCCATGTTTCGCCGGCAGCTACGAGGACGGCTCCAGACGCACGGTGGACTTTCGCGATCCCGACTGGCGCCGCGGCCATCATCATCCACGTAGGGTGTTGCTGCATGTGCCGCCTGAAGCCGGCTTCTTCGCCGCCGGCGCCTATCGTTTCGACTGGGCACTACGCGAGTCGGCAATCGCCTCCGGACGATTCGAGACGTTGCAGCTCGAAGAGGAGCGAGACGGTGTGCTCGAGAATCTGACCGTGTACCGGGGTCTGGGCGATCAGCCGGTATGCATCGCCGATCCGGTGACGCTCATGGCCGGCGGGCCTGGGCACCGCTACCGCTTCGAGAATCTGTGTCTGGAGGGCGGCATCACGGTGAGCAACGCGCCTGTCGAGCTGCGCGATTGCGCGGTCCTCGATGCCAACCTCGACGACAGCGGAGTAGAGGCGCCATCGCTCGCGGCCCGCAATACCCTGTTCGGCGGCATCACGCAGTCCGGCGGCGCACGGCTCGAGTACTGCACGGTGCTCGGTCCCATGACAGCCGGCGCCTTGCAGGCCAGCGATTGTCTGTTCGGCGGCACCATGGCCCGGCACCTGTGGTCGCCGCCAGACAGCGCACCGGACCGGGAGGCAGGCTGCCTGCGCTACTCACGGGTGCCGGCCACGGACAACGACTTCGCGGCTGATGTCTACGCGCCGAGCTGCACCACCGCGCGCCCCGTCTTCCACAGCAACGTGTTCGGCGAACGCGGCTGCGCGGTGCTGCATCCCGCGACCCCGGACGCCATCTGTCACGGCGCCGAGGACGGCGGCGAGATGGGCGCCTTTCACGACCGGCACCATTGTCTGCGCCGGGCAGCCATCCACGACAAGCTGAAGGACTATCTCCCGGTGGGCCAGAAGGCGGTCCTGATTCCGGATCCACGCTTACTGCGCACACCGCCGAGCACGAGCGGCACCTAGGCGCCGCCCCGTCGAGGCGAGGAAACGAACATCATGAAGACGCAAATCTCCCGCATCAGCTTTCGTGCCCGGCAACGCTATTCCGGCGTATATCAACAACAGGGCCGGATGATCGTCGATGCGGACCTCAACGAGCAGACCGACATAACGCGGACGCGACTGGACGCTGCCCTCGAGGATGTAATCGGCACTGGCATTCCGGCCTCCGGCGGGCTCGACATCCGCAGCGACGGCGCAGGCGGCATCGAGATCGTGCCCGGTCGTGTATACGTCGACGGCATCGCCGCCGAGGTCATCGCAGCTGAAGGCGCCAGCACCGTGCCCTACAGCCAGCAGGAGGACTTCCCAGACCCCCCACCAGTGCCGGCCGGCGAGCTCTCGCCACCGGCGTCGCCTCCGGAAGGCGGCGCCTACACCGTGTACCTGGATGTCTGGGAACGACCGGTGCTCGCGCTGGAGGATCCATCGCTGATCGACCCCGGCCTGCACGGCGCGGACACCTGCAGCCGCACCCGGACCATGGCCCAGGTGAAGTGGTGCCCGGCCGGACAGAACCCCGAGGACACGACCTTCAACCCGCGCATCGGCGACGCCCTGCTGAGCCTTGCGGTGCGCGATGCGACCACCGTGGCCGATCCCTGCGACCCGTGCGCCGAGGTGGTCGATCTGGACACGCTGACTGGCAACTACCTGTTTCGACTCGAGGTGCACGATCTCGGTCGTGACGCCGGTGGCAACTACACGCTCACCCTGAAATGGTCGAGCGAGAACGGTGCCGAGCAGTATCGGGTCGATAACCTGCCGAGCGACTTCAGCGCCGGCGACTGGGTCTACGAGTTCTACGACGATCGCTGTGAGAAGCATCTGGGCTGGCACCTGGCCGGCGCCGCGGGCTTTCCCGAGCGCGGTCTGCTGCGTACCGAGCTCGACGCCGCGCCCGGCGCCGCCGCCTACCCCTACGTGCGACGCTGGGACGGCTACTGCGTGCTGGTGCGCAACGGTGGCGTGTGGGTGCTCGCCACCGACGCGGCGGGCGCCGGCGTCGGCGTCGATCGGGGCGTGCCGCTGAGCCAGACCAGTGAGCCGATCAGCCGCCTCGGCGAGGTCAATGTCGGTGACGACCTGCTCATCAATCTGGATCGACTGCGGCTGACGCTCAGTCTTCGGGTCGACGGCTTCGAGCGGCGTTTCGTGCCCGGCGACTACTGGCTCGCCGCGGTGCGTGAGCAACACGCGAGCGGCACCGTACTCCTGGAGCGGGCCCGACCGCACGGCATCGAGCACCACTACATGCTGCTCGCCGACGTGGATGGCAATCTGGTGAGCCGCGCTGACAGCGCATCCTGCGGGCGTTACGCCTTTCCCCCACTCACCAACATCACCGCCGCCGGGGTCTGCTTCGACAACACCTGCCCGGATCTGTTCGGCGCCGACACGAACAACCTGCAGGATGCGCTGACCCATTTGTGCAACGAGCTCGACGCCGCCGACGTCGCCTACCTCGAGCCCGAGTGTCCGGCGAACGCGCCAGCGCCGAGCCTGCGCGCGCTGCTCGAGTCCAAGCTCGGGCCGGGCTGGCCGGACGTCGACGACGACGGGCTGAGCACGGTCAAGGACGTGCTCGACGCCCTGCTCTGCCATCTGGACGCGGCCCGTCTGCCCTTCGATCCGGCGCCACTGCAGGCCCGCTGGCAGGCCATCGTCGACGCGGGCACGCTACCGACCACCGCGCAGCAGGCTATCGACACGCTGGCGCGGGATCTGGACGCCGATGACATCGCCCTGGACAAGTCCGACACCTCGCTGTGCGCGGCGTTGCAGGCCAACGAGGTGGTCAGCGTCCAGGACGCGCTGAACACGCTGTGCCGGAGCAGTGCCGGCGGCTGCGCGCACACGGTCGGTGAGGGTGGCAGCTTCGCGACCCTGGACCAGGCCTTCCAGGCGTTGGCCGGTGAGCGCTTCATAGCCTTGTGTCTGCTCGCCGGTGAACATCTGCTGAGCGCGCCGGTCGACGACCTGGCGCTGAGCACGCTGAAGCTGACCGGTGGCGGCAGCAACGCCACCCGGATCCGCTTGCGTGGCGATTACGTGCTGCGGGCGGACGAGCTGATCATGACCGATCTCACCGTCATCGCCGCGCCGAACCGCTCTGTGGTGATCGAAGCGCAGCGCGCCAGCGTGCACGCCTGCCGCTTCGAGCGGATCGGGTCCGCCGCCGGTGCCGCGCCAATGGTGATGGTGCGCGGTGCGGCCGGCGCCGAGCTCGCATGGCGGGAGAACGAGCTGCTCGCGATCGCCAGACCC
>JAGRHX010001226.1 GCA_020444775.1 Gammaproteobacteria bacterium | reverse complement strand
GGCGGCGCTCACCGCCAGCGCGTCCTGCGTGTCGGGCACCAGCTGCAGCGGCGCGCAGGCGCTGGTCAGTACGGCCACCAGCGCGCCCCCGGCGAGCCCGCGCAGACGTGTGACCGCGGTCGAAGTGGCGCAGTCGGAAGAGGGCGTGGAGTTACGGGCGCTGCGGGTCCGGCAGCCACTCGTCGTGCAAAGAATGCGCTTCACCGATGGGAGCATCAGTCTGAGGTGCCCTTCTTGTCGCTGTTCATTGTTCTTCGTTCGGTGCCGGGGCTCGCATCCGGGGCTCGCAATGGCCGCGGCCTTGGCCACCAGCCGCCGCTGCGGGTCGGTCGGGTCTGTGTGGTCCTCGCGAGACAGATTGCGAGCCGGATTCGTGCGTTCGCCGTTGGCGTGCCGCATAGCTGACGGAGGACGGCAAGCGACGGACCATAGGAGCGGTCGCGCGCGCAGTCAACCCGCAACGGCGCCAGGCCCCGTGTTTCAGGCTCGCAGGTTGTGACTGGTCAGCACCGAGTAACCTTTAGTACTGTCTTGCGCGGTCAGCACGGGTACCGGCCGGACCACGGCAGTCGACGGCGGTGGTGACCCGGGTGGGCGGGACGATGAGTCGGCGCGCTGGCGTGGACCTGGCAGACCGATTGAGGCTGGGCCAGACCGAGGTTGAGCCAGCCGGACGTCTGGCCACTGACGGCGTCGCGGCGGGTGCGGTCACGACGGCCCCCAGCTCTGAATCAACAGCCCTGAATCACTCGCTTTCGGAAGCCGGCCGTGTCAGAACCTGGGCAGTGCCGGAATCTGGGGCCAACCTGTAGGCGAGGTGGAAAGACCATGAAACATCAAGACGGCTCAGGCACCTCCACATCACGGACGACGGAATCTTCACCCAAGAGTGGGATCGACGAGTCGAATCCGCTCCAGAGCTCGTCGGGGCAGCCCGCCGGGCAGGGAGGTGGCCCGGGCGCCGGCCCCGAGTCGGGCAGTGACGCCCGTGCGGCTCTGGCCGACTGGTTCACGAGCGTGCCTGGACGGGTCATCGCCAAGGCCGAGCGCAGCGCCCTGGACGACCGCTTGTTCCAGCTGTTCGGCTACTACCTGGTCCAGGTAGGCGCGCTCGGTCGTCTCGATCTGCTGCGCAACAGCCGGGTCATGCATCGCTGCGTGGTCGACAGCAGCCAGGCGGCGACGCCACGTGGCTACCAACGGGTCTGGGGACGCGCGACCAACCTGCCGCTGGAGTCCGACAGCGTCGACGTGTTGTTGTTGCCGCACGTGCTCGAGTTCGAGAGTCGGCCGCATGATGCCTTGCGGGAAGCGGTTCGGGTCCTGGTGCCCGAGGGGCACCTGCTGATCACCGCCTTCAATCCCTACAGCTTCTATGGGCTGTGGCAGCTGGTCGCGCGGCATAGGGGGCGCGAGCCGTGGAGCGGCCGATTCTTCAGCCAGGCGAGGCTGCGTGACTGGCTGGAGCTGCTCGGCATGGAGCCGGTGAACGTGTCCGCGCTGGGCTTTGCTCCGCCGCTCAACAATGCCCGCTTCCACGCTCGTCTCAGGCGCATGCAGAAGGTGTCGAGCCGACTACCAACCGCGCTGTCATGCGCCTACCTGGTACTCGCTCGCAAGCGAGTCAGCAATTCCACGGCGCTGCCGGCGCGTCAGCGATTGCGGCCGCGTCTGGTCGATGTGGCCATCGCGCAGCCGTCGGCGCGGCAGGGACAGGCGAGATTCGATGACGGTGAGTAACACGGTACGCATCTACACGGACGGTGCCTGCAAGGGCAATCCCGGTCCGG
>JAGRHX010001225.1:1108-4019 GCA_020444775.1 Gammaproteobacteria bacterium | reverse complement strand
GCTCGGCGCGGTACTTCTCCCAGTAACCGACCCAGGCCTCGTCGTCATCGACCTTGTTGCCCTTCTCCCGCTCCTGTGCGCGCCACTCCTCATAGCCGGCCTGGGCATCCTCCCAGGCTTCCTGCACCCGCTTGGCGCGTGCCAGGCGCTTCTGGTTCCAGGCCTCGTCCTCGTCGGTCCAGACGCCGATCTCCTTCAGATAGCGCACCGCGCCCTCGTGCGTCGGCGCATCGTAGGGTGGACGACCACCTACAGCCATCGCCCAGCCCTTGGAGGCGGCAGTGGTGGTCTTGTAGTCGTCGAAATGCAGGTGCATCGCCTTCATCAGGTTGTAGACCTCGTCCGCCGAGGTCGAGGCATAGGTGCTGATCAACGGATAGCGATAGCCGGCCAGCCACTTGGGATTTTCCTCGGACAGACCGGCGCCGGCCGTGGCCTTGACCGGGTTGAGGAAGCTCGCGACCGCCTGCACCCTGGCCCAGCCTTCCTTGTCGTTGGGATCCATCTCCGGCCAGCACAGACCACCGGACGAGGCCTCGATCTGACGGACCTGGCCGGAAGTGGGCACGTTGTTCATGCCGTCGATCTGACCGGCCAGCAAGGCCGGCACCTGCTGTCCCCAGCCACCGAACCAGACCGGCTGGATGTCGTCGCGGGTATAGCCGGCGAAGGCGATCAGCGCATCGTTCTTGACGTTGACCGATGGGTTGCCCTTCACGTAGCCGATCCGGGTGCCCTTCACATCGGCCATGGTCTTGATCGGACGATCCTTGCAGTTGGAATACGCGATGCCGATCGGTGAAGGACGCCCCATCAGCACACGCAGGTCCTGCGGTCCCCAGCTCTTGGCCGCGAAGTCGAAGCTCGCCTCGCTGGCAAAATAGGCTTCGTTGCCGAGGAACGCGTACTTGACCCGACCCGTGCTCATCGGCAACAGACGACCGATGGAGGTGCCGGACGGGATGATACGGATCCGTGTCGGATAGTGCGTCTGCAGCGAGTTGGCGATTCCGGATGCCTCGGTGTAACCAGCGCTGCCGAGATCATAGGCGGTCCAAACCATCGATCGCGGCAGCTTCACGTCGTCGGCGGCCACTGCCGCGAAGTTGCACAGCAGCCCCACCCCCAGCGCGCAAACGCTTGCTATGCGGGCGCTCGCGATGCGGGCGGATCGCGAGAATCGTCTCGTCGTCATGTCCATCCTCCTGTTCGGCGTCTGCCGGTCGCCCGGTGACCCGTGTTGGTTTGCTGTATGGCCCCCGTCCGCAGCGTTGCTCGGGCCGGCAGCGGAAACGAAGCGGGCTCGAGACAGGCAAGCCCCTACCGTGCACCGGGCTGGCGCTGCCGCTGCGGTCGACGGCTTTTTGATAATGGACCTTGCGCTCCCCGGCATGCAACGCCGGTGAAATGCGCCGACGCCACGGGTCGACGGCTCACACGGATTGCGCCCGCGGTGCCGATCGGGGAACCTGCACCGCCACGAGCGGCCCACGATAGCGGGTCGCATGGCCCAGACCGAATTCCTTCCGCGCGAATCCCACACGAGTTCCAGCCCGATGCCCCAGGATGCCATCAGCGAGCAGCTACACACGATCTGCGAGTGGCTACAGGACACGCCGTTGCCCGATGCGGTCGAGATCCGGGCGCGTGCCCTGTTGCTCGACACCATCGGCTGCATGGTCGCGGGACTGGCCAAGCCGGAGCTGCTTGCGCTCGCCGCCCGGCATGCGCAGCTCGAGCCCGGCCCGATCCGTCTACCCGGCTGCGCCCACGCGCTGTCGCTGAGCGCGGCCGCGAATCTGAGCGTGATTGCGGCCTGCTGGGACGAGGCCTGCGAGGGTCTGGCCCGCGCTCACGGACGCCCTGGCCTGCACGCCTTCGGTGGGGTGCTCGCGCTGGCGCTGCTGCGTGACGCGAGCCTCGATAAGACCCTGCATTCACTCGCCTGTGGCTACGAGGTGGGTGGGCGGATGGGCGAGACGCTGCGGATCGTCGAAGGCATGCACGTCGACGGCACCTGGGGCAGCTTCGCCGCGCTGGCCGGCGCGGCCCGGCTGCTGGAGATGCCGGTCGCAAGCACCGTTGCGGCGCTCGAAGCCTGTGCCTGCCAGCTACCCTTCAGTCTCTATCTGCCGGTCGCACAGGGCGCGACCACCCGCAATACCTATGTGGGTGGCGCCGCGGTGCGAGCCCTGCAACAGGTGCTTGCCACCGAGGCCGGTGTGACGGCACCGACCGGCGCAATCAGTCGCTATAACCGCCTGGCGCTCGGCGCAACTGAAGACAGACAACTCGAGCAGCCCGGCGTCTGGCTGCTCGCCGAGGGCTATCTGAAGCCGTTTGCCGCGGTGCGTCACGTGCATTACGCAGCCCAGGCGGCGTTACAGATTCGCGAGCGCGGCGTGACCGGCCCGGCGCGCGAGATCCGTCTGCGTATCTATCCCGAAGCCATCCGATACTGCGGCAACCGTGCGCCAGCCACCGCGATCCAGGCCCAGTTCAGTCTCAGCTACGGTCTGGCTCACGCCCTGCTGCACGGCGATCTCGGACCGGAGGCCTATCTGCCCGAGCGCTTGCACGACGAGGCGCTGGCTCGACTGGAATCCTTCATCCGGATCGAAGCTACCGAGCGCTTCGGCAGCGGCCGTGGCGCCGAGCTCTGGGTGCGGGGCGACACGGCCGAGGACAGCGTGGTGGTCGAGCAGGTCGCGGGCGACCCTGGCCATCCATTGAGCCTTAGAGCAGTGGAGGACAAGTTCTTGCGCTACGCCGCGCCGCACATCGGTGAGCGCCGCGCACAACGGATGGCCGAGGCCCTGCTACAGGGCGACGCGCAGACGTCGTTGGCGCGACTCCTCCACGGATGACGCCGTGGCGCGACGTCCATGCCGCGCCGGCAGGATCCCCGGTC
>JAGRHX010001225.1:0-1098 GCA_020444775.1 Gammaproteobacteria bacterium | reverse complement strand
GGATCCATGGCTGACGCGTCGCTCAGCCGCCGTAGGGTCTGGCCCGACTGGCCAGCGACTTGGGCACACGCAGCTCGGTGACGGCCAGCAAGGGCTGGTTGAGTGAGATGTCCCAGCGCCGGTTCTGGGTCATGGCGATGGACGCCGGCGGCGTGCCACGCAGGATCTCGAGCGCCGTGTTCGCGGCCCACTCGCCCTGTTCCTCCGCGACCTTGTTGAAGCCGACCATCGTGAACGGCATCATCCAGTCGTGATTGGTCACGCTCAGCACTCTGGCCTTCTCGGCGACTGCCGCGGCCACCCGGTCGGCATCCCAGTCCTCGATACCGGAGTTGCTGCCGATAATGATGAAGTCGTAGCGCTGACCGGCCTCGTAGGCCTCGATCCACTCGTCGCTGGTCGACACCAACCTGCTCTGCACGCTCAGATTGAACTCGGGGGCAGCCTCAGCGAAGCGGTTGTAGTTCTTCTTCTCGGTCAAGGTGTCCGCGCCGATGTAGAGCGCGCGTCCGGTGCTCTTGGACATGCCGATGGCGCTGCGCAGCATCGGTCGTATGGGCGCAATCTCAATCATGCCGGTGATGTTGCGGGTCGGAAATCCATACTCCTCGGCGCTCCAGTTCACGCCGCAGAACACGAACGGTATCGAGCTGTCCTTGAAGTGCGGCGCAATCAGGAACTTGGCCGCGTTGTCGTCGGAGGTGATCACCACGTCCGGCTTCCAGGTCTCGATCAGCCCTTTGATCTCCAGCGCCTTGGCGACCTTGTAGTCCTTGTCCTTGTTGCGCTTGGTGTCCATGTCCACCTGACGCAGCTCGCACTGGTCGGTGATCACCGAACGCAGGCCACGCTCGACCCCGTCCGACCACGCGTAACCGCTGTGGTACGAGGACACGTACAGACACCTGGGCATGGTTGCACCACCCGCGTCGGAGGTGTCGCCTGCCGCCTGTGCAAGTGGACCGAATGAGCAGGCACCGAGCAGCACCGCGCCGATCAATCCGGCGCGCGTTCGCCCGCGGGTCGGGCGGCGCCCATCGATTCGTATGGGGTCGATTTGCATTGCTGAGTTCTCCGCGTGTGGTGAATGGCTGTTGT
>JAGRHX010001224.1 GCA_020444775.1 Gammaproteobacteria bacterium | reverse complement strand
AGCATCGGGTCGTACCAGTACAGCACTTCACGCTCGGCAGAGGCCGCCCTCTCGGCCGGGGCGACATCCTCACTTGCGGGATTCGATTGACGCGATGCCCACCATGCCATCGCGCCCATACCGGCAGCGAACGCAGCCACGACTATCCAAGTTGTGGTGATCGGACGCATGTCAGTGCTCCTCCGCAAAGCCGTACCGAAGCTCCGCCCAGGCCAAAGCCATGACGCGCAATCGATCCACGTATTCGATCTCACGCTCGGTCTCGGCGGAGAGCGCGGCGATCGCCCCGTCGAGATTGCCCCGGCCGCCGCCATAGGCCGCCAGCGCCACGTCGGACCGGTCGCGTGCCAGCGGTCGCAGTTGGCGGTCGAATCGGTCGGACTGTTCCTTGGCGGTGTTCCACGTTTCGACGACTCGCTGCAGGTCCGCCCGATGACTCCTCCGCATGTCCTCCCGCTCGGCCTCGATCCGGTCGCGTTCGGCCTCCTTGGCCGCGATCAGCGGGTCCTGGCGACGCGCCGAGAACACCGGCAAGTCGACCCGGACCATCAGTGAGAGCATGTTCGAGAACGCCGGGCCACGGTCGGCATAGGCCAGTTCCAGGGACCAGTCGGGCCGCTTCTCCGCCTTGGCCAAGCGCAGATCGACCTCGGCCGCATGCACTCGCGCGGCGTAGTCCAACAAGTCTCGGTGATGATCGACGCGGGACAGCCACGCGCCCGCTCCCGATGCTTCGAGGTCGCGCCAGTCGGGCGGAACGCCAAGCGCCCGGTCGGCATCCTTGGGCAACCAGCGCGCCAACTCGGCGCGTGCAATGCGGCTGTCGCGCGCGGCTTCGCTTAGGCGATCCTCGAGCATGACTCGGGCTTCCTTCGCTGAAAGCACCTCGGCGCCACTGCCGTCACCGCTGACCAACCGAGCCTCTGCGGCCGTGACCGCCAGATCGAAACGGCTGCGCAGAGACTCCAGCAGCAACAGTCGGCGTTCGGCCAACGATGTTTCGATCCAGGCTTGGGCGACAGCGGTGCGCAGAGACAGCTGCGCTGAGGTCAGGGTCGCTGACTCACGCTCCGCTTCGGCGGCCGCGAACTGTTGACGAAGGCTGCGCTTCTCGCGCCTGACAAACCGCTGCATCACGCCGACCTTGCGCATGGTCATGAAGTCGGCACTGAAACTGCCGGCGTCCGGACCGCTGGCGGGAAGGTTGTCGATGCCGGCGATCAGTTCCGGATCAGGCAGTTCGCCCGCCGGGCCGATCCGGCGCTCTGCGGCAAGGGATGCCGATCGCGCAGCGCTCAGCATCGGCGCGGTCTGCTCGGCAAGGGATACTGCCCGTTCGAGGGTGAGCGGTTCGGATGCGAAGGTTGATGCGGACAGGGCGAAGGGGCAGATCATCAGGCACACGCGCGCCCAAGAGGCTGCACGGTGTGCAGCCGCATCACGGGCACGTAGCCCGCCCATCGAAAGGAGAAACATGGAGTCACCTGCGTTGACGAAACACAAGAGCGCCGTGATGCGGCGCGGCGAGGTTCAGCGAACGACGCGGTGACTCAAATCAGAAGTGAGCAGAATCGGGTTCGGATGGGTGGCCCGTGGGCATCGGATTGCGACGCACTTGATGAGTATCGAGCCGGGAGCATGCAACTCGGCTCGGCAAACGCGACCACCCAGCCATCGAGAATGGCGGCCGGCACGGTCGTGGCAGTCGTCGGGACATCCAAAGTCGACCGCTGCGGATGGCAGTGCGCCTCACAGCGGGCCCGATCGCCCGACTCAACCTCGGTCTGGTGACAGGGGGGATCGCCCTGTGAAACCGCCATCGCCCGCTGCATTTCTGCAGGGCAGACGTAAGCCGCCATCGCCACCTGCTGGAACAGCAAGCCCAGCAAGGCCACGAGGGCAATCCAGCGGCGGTGGCGGCGACGAAGTCGCATCAGCTACGGTCTTTCCGGGCGAAAGTCATTCCAGATGCACAGCCTAGCGCATCTACAGTCTAGTGGTGCTGCGGCTCAGACCGGAGAACCGTCTGAAGGTTCCCAGTTCGTCGCGCCGGGGCAAGTGGAATAGGTGGAGACGTCACACGGTTCGGATAGCGATGCTCGTGGTCGGAACCAACACCAAGCAGAAGCGCCATCATCCGCTTACCCAAACCTGATGCGGAACCAAGTCCATCGCTCCCCTGGTGATCACCTGCGTCGGTGCGCCGATCATGGTCAATTGGTTCAAGTGATCAGATTCATCGGTGTGCGCAAACAGCCACAATCTCACTCCCTCGA
>JAGRHX010001223.1 GCA_020444775.1 Gammaproteobacteria bacterium | reverse complement strand
GGGCCGGTGGCGGTGGTCTCGCTGATGACCGCGGCCACCCTCGGCAGCGTCGCCACACCCGGCTCAGCGGAGTATGTGGCCGCGGCGATGGTGCTGGCCCTGCTCTCGGGGCTGATGTTGATTGCGATGGGTCTGCTTCGGCTCGGCTTCCTGGCCAACTTCCTCAGCCACCCGGTGATCTCAGGTTTCATCAGCGCCTCGGGCATCATCATCGCCGCGAGCCAGCTCAAACACATCCTCGGGATCAAGGCCCACGGCGAGAACCTTGTCGATCTGCTGCGCTCGCTATGGCAGGGGCTCGCGCAGACCAATCCCTACAGCGTCCTCATCGGCGTCGGCGCGATAGGCATGCTGGTATGGATTCGAAGCCGTTTGAAGTCGACCCTCGTCGCCCACGGTTGCGGTCCGCGGCTGGCCGATGCGCTGGCCAAGGCGGGGCCGGTCCTGGTCGTCGTCCTGAGCACCCTGGTCACCTGGCTGTTCGATCTGCGCGCGCAAGGGCTGGCAACCGTCGGTGCGGTGCCCGGTGGTCTGCCGGCGCTGAGCATGCCGGCCTTCGATGGCGAGCTGTGGCGCGGGCTGCTGCTCGGGGCCTTGTTGATCAGCATCATCGGCTTCGTTGAATCGGTGTCGGTGGCGCAGACCCTGGCCGCCCGGCGCCGGCAGCGCATCGTTCCGGACCAGGAGCTCATCGGCCTGGGTGCGTCGAATGCCGCTTCGGCGTTCAGCGGCGGCTTCCCGGTAACCGGTGGTTTCTCGCGCTCGGTGGTCAACTACGACGCCGGGGCGCAGACCCCGGCGGCCGGGATCTTCACCGCGGGTGGCATCACCCTCGCGGCGCTGTTCCTGACCCCGTTCCTCTACTACCTGCCGACCGCGACGCTGGCCGCGACGATCATGGTCGCGGTGTTGTCGCTGGTCGACCTGCGGGCTCTGGGCCGTACGTTTCGCTACTCGCGCAGCGACTTCGCCGCGATGGCCACGACCATTGGCGTGACCCTGCTGGATGGGGTCGAGACCGGTATCGTTGCAGGTGTCGGCTTGTCGGTCGCCCTGTATCTGTTTCGCACCAGCCGACCCCACTCCGCGGTGGTCGGGCAGGTGCCCGGCACCGAGCACTTCCGCAACGTCGATCGCCATCAGGTGGTGACGACGCCCGAGGTGTTCTCGATACGCGTCGACGAGAGCCTGTACTTTCCCAATGCCAGGTTCCTGGAAGACCGGATCGCGGACGCGATCGCCACCGAGCCAGGGATCCGCCACGTGGTGTTGATGTGCCCCGCGGTGAACTTCATCGATTCGAGCGCCCTGGAGAGCCTCGAAGCCATCAACGAACGGCTGGGGCTCGCCGGTATCAAGTTGCATTTGTCGGAGGTCAAAGGGCCCGTCATGGACCGGCTGCAACGTAGCGATTTCCTCGAACACCTCAGTGGCCAGGTATTCCTCACCCAGTACGATGCCCTGTTCGCGTTGGCACCAGAGCTGACCCGACGTACGCTGCAGGCGCCGCGCACCACGGCGGCGGCCGGGCCTTGAGCAGGGCCCGCGTCTCGCGGAGACGGGCCGCGGTGACGTTCGACCCCGACTGTCGCCGTTGCCCGCGGCTGCGACGCCATCTGCGTGACATCGGCCGTCAGCATCCTGGGTATCATGCCGCGCCGGTAGGCGCGCTGGGTGATGCCGAGGCCGCATTGCTGATTATCGGTCTGGCGCCTGGGCTGCACGGCGCCAATCGCACCGGAAGGCCGTTCACCGGCG
>JAGRHX010001222.1 GCA_020444775.1 Gammaproteobacteria bacterium | reverse complement strand
GGCGCCGGCAACGACATCGAGCGCGCCACCGACCTGGCCCGCGCGATGGTCACCGAGTGGGGCATGAGCGACGAGTTCGGCCCGCTCAACTACACCGGCAGCAAGCAGGAGGTCTTCCTCGGCCGCGACTTCGCGTCGTCGGAGCGGCTGTCGGAGGAGACCGCCAAGCGCATCGACGCCGAGATCCGGCGCCTGGTGCTGTCGCAGTACGACCGCGCCAAGCAGCTGCTCACCGATCACCAGGCGGTGCTCGAGGCCGTGGCCGACGCGCTGCTCGCACTGCGCGCGCCCGGGCTGGTCGAGGCTGGCGCCTACAAGGGCGAGGCCGTGAGCGCCACGATGGGCGCAATGTTCTTCGGCAAGCTGCGCGGTTGCGCCGCCTGCCACCAGGACGCGCCCGGCAGGGGTGGCCAGTCCGGACCGGAGCTCTACACCGCCAGCAGCCGTCTCAATGCCGACTACGTCTACAGCTATATCAAGCGGCCGCAGTCCTTCGACCCTCACGTATGGATGCCCGACCCCGGCCTCGTCGAGAGCGATCTGCAGCGCCTGACCGGTTACCTCATGCAACTGAACAGCGGAGCGAAGCCATGACCCGATACATCGTTGTCTGTGTCGTGGCGCTCTGTCTGGCGCCGCTGGCGGCCACGGCCGGCAGCACCTATCCACGCGCCGAGCGCAATTACGACACCTACTGCGTGCAATGCCACGGCATGCATCGAAACGGCAAAGGCCTCAACGCCGCGCATATGTCGGTGCAGCCGCGGGATCACACCGACGCCAAGGCCATGGGCGACGTGCCGGACGAGGAGATGTTCAAGGCCATCAAGGAAGGTGGCCTGGCGGTGAACAAGTCCATCCTCATGCCGGTTTGGGGCAAGGTGCTCGGTGACGACGAGATCCATGAACTCGTCGCTTACCTGCGTGAGATCTGCAAGTGCGGCAAGTAGTCCTGTCGCTGAAACCGGTCAATGAAAGCAAGACAAGGGGCGTGAAATGAAGCGATACGTGAAGATCTCTCTGGCGGCGGGCCTCGGGGCGCTCGTCACCCTGCCACTGACGGTCAGCGCCGAGGTGGTGAAGGTCACCTTGAGCAGCAAGGAGGTCGACCTGCCGATAGACAACAAGGGCACCACCTACAAGGCCTGGACCTTCGATGGCAAGATCCCCGGGCCGGTGGTGCGGGTCAAGGAGGGCGATACCGTCGAGTTCACGCTCATCAACGACAAGTCCAACAAGAACTCCCATTCCATGGATTTCCACGCCGCGCGCGCGGACGTGGTCACCGACTTCGGGCCCATCAAGCCTGGCGAGACCAAGCAGTTCTCCTTCAGCGCCGACTATCCCGGCGCGTTCTTCTATCACTGCGGCGCAGACCCCATGATGCAGCACATCGCGCGCGGCATGTTCGGCCTGATCATCGTCGATCCCAAGGATCCGACCGCCATGCCCAAGCCGGACCGCGAGTATGTGCTGGTGCAGTCCGAGCTCTATCCCAATCCCGAAGACCGCGAGGCCATGATGGCGAACAAGTGGTCGAACGTGATGTTCAACGGCGGTGTATTCAAGTACGACCCAGTGCACGACACCAATGCCACCCGCTGGCTGCAGGCGAAGCCCGGTGAGCGCGTGCGGGTGTACTTCGTCAACGCCGGCCCCAACGAGTTCTCGTCCTTCCATCCCATCGCAGGGATATGGGACAAGGTATGGCCCAGCGGCAATCCGAGCAACGAGATGACCGGCATGCAGAGCTTCACCGTGGGACCGGGCGACGCGGCGGTATTCGATCTGATCTCGCCCAAGGCCGGGGCGAACGCCATCGTCAGCCATTCGCTGAAGCAGGCGCTGACGGGCGCCATCGCGGTCATCATGTTCAGTGATGACGCAGATCCGAACATGGGGCATGGCGAACAGATAGTGGTGCGCTGAGCGCCCATGGGGCACGCGGTGGGGACACGACCTGCGGGCCGCGCGGCGCTGCTCGCGCTGTGTCTGCTGTTCGG
>JAGRHX010001221.1 GCA_020444775.1 Gammaproteobacteria bacterium | reverse complement strand
GATGGGTTCCCGTCGTCGAACAGGTGGGGCCGGGCAACGTGGCGCTGGGCGGGGCTGCTGCCGGAACGGGTGGAGCTGGTGGCCTGACAGGCGGACAAATTGCCGGCTATGCCGCCGGAGCCATCGTGCTGGGCGTCGCGGCCGATCGGATCAACGACAACAACGAGGATCCCGATCCGGTCAGTCCGTGATTCGGGGTTTCGTCTGACCCACGCAATCTCGTTCATCTGCTATAGCCATCGGGCCGCACAGTGCGGCCCGATCCGTTTGTGGGAACTGCATGACGCAAAGCGTTGACGTTGGGTCGCGAGGGAGCGTTCCGAACTTCGCCCTCGCGAGCTTGACGATCATGTTCGTCTTGGGTGGGGGTACCCGTCAGGGACTGCCGGTGGAAGCCCTTCTGCAGCTCATCGGGCTTGGCTTGCTCGCGGCAACGGTTGTGCGCGTCCGAGTCAGCCCCATTCCGGCTCGCGCCGGCGCCCTGCTGCTACTCTGTTGCGCGCTTCTCGCATGGCTGCTCGCGCAGGCCTTGCCGCTGTCCATGGATCTCGTGAGCGGCTTGCCAGGTCGACAACCCTTGATCGACGCACTTCGGCAGGCAGGAGTCGACTCCGGCCGGATGTCCGTCTCGCTAGACCGCGAGGCGACCCTGCGCGCTGTCCTGGCATGGTTTGCGCCTGTGGGTTTGTTTGCCTACACCCTCACGCTGCGCACTACCCAGCGAATCGGCCTGCTTCGCTGGGCGGTGGGGCTGGCTGGCGCCTCGGTGCTGCTGGGAATGATGCAGTTGGCAGATGGTCCGGACTCGGCATTGCGTTGGCACGCATTCACCAACGAGAACTCTGCAGTGGGCCCCTTCGCCAACAGAAACCATCTGGCGAGCGCGCTGGCCATGAGCATCCCGCTGGCCACGGCGGCGCTGATCGAACGCATGGGTCGGGCGTCGCCGAGTCGGGACATTGCCGGCATCGCCCTCGCTGCGGTCGTGCTGGTTGCTGTCGTGTTGGGCCTGGCGCTGACCCGTTCGCGTGCTGGCATTCTGTTGGGTGGCCTGGCGATGTTGGGTTCCTTGCTGCTCGCCTGGCGATGGAGGGTGGGCGATGAAGGCGGCAGACATCAGCGCGGTGTCAGGCGGACTGTACTTCTGGTGATCGCCCTGGGCATGATCGCAGCCGTGCAGTGGGGCCTGGCGGGCATCGCCGACCGTCTCGACAAGGACCCCCTCGACGACTTCCGCTGGACGATCGCCGAAAACACCTGGGAGATTGCCCAGCGATATGGCCCGCTGGGAACCGGTGCGGGTACCTTCGAGCAACTCTACGAGGCCGAAGCGCCCCTGCTTCGGGCTTCGGACAAGATCGTCAATCGTGCGCACAACGACTAGCTCGAATGGCGCCTTGAAGGAGGCTGGCCCCTGATTGCGATCGTCAGCGCAGCTTTGCTGGTATTCCTGTCCGCGACGTGGAATGCATGGCGACAGCGTAGAGCCGGAGGCCTGTGGGCGTGCGCAGCGTCGATCAGTGTGCTCTGCGTGCTGGTGCACAGCACGTTGGACTATCCGCTGCGGACTACGGGCGTCGCCAGCCTGCTCGCGGTGCTTGTCGCGCATGTCGTCGCGCTGCCTCGGGCCGCCCCGAGGCCTGCGTCCCGCCGTGACACCGATTCCTCTCCCGCCGAGGCCCCGGCATGATCCTGGTCACCGGTGCTGCCGGATTCATCGGCTCCCATGTCGCCCATCGGCTGCTCGATCGTGGCGAGTCGGTCGTGTCGTTGGACAACATGAACGACTACTACGACGTCTCGCTCAAGCACGCGCGACTTGAGCGGCTGCGCTGCCGCGAGCGGTTCACCCACGTCGTGGCCGATCTGGCGGATCGCTCGGCCGTGGACCGGCTGTTTGCCGAGCATCGACCGCGACGTGTAGTGCACCTGGCCGCCCAGGCCGGGGTGCGCTACGCGTCGGAAGACCCGCACGTCTACGCCAACAGCAACCTGGTCGGGTTTCTGCATGTTCTCGAGGGGTGTCGGCACAGCGCGATCGAACACCTCGTTTTCGCGTCGACCAGTTCGGTTTATGGCGCCAACACTTCGGTACCCTTCTCGGAGCATCAATCCGCCGAGCATCCGCTTTCCTTTTATGCTGCGACCAAGAAGGCCAACGAAGCGATGGCGCACAGCTACGCCCACCTGTACGGGCTTCCTTGCACCGGGTTGCGCTTCTTCACCGTGTACGGGCCCTGGGGCCGGC
>JAGRHX010001220.1 GCA_020444775.1 Gammaproteobacteria bacterium | reverse complement strand
CACGAGCACGCCGAGCAGCAGGACCGCGGCGATCATGACGACGTACATGACCGGCTCGCGTGCCAGCTCGCGGCCGGCCGCGCGCGCGGCGCCGGCGAGCCGGCCCGATGCACCGCGCTCGACTGGCTGGATGGGAACGTTCGCTGTAGGAATGGCCATGGTCAATCCGCTCCTCGGACATTCGACCGACGGTATCGTGGTGAGCGATTCTCGGGATCGGGCATGGGGGGGTTCAGGGGACGACCCAAGCGAGCTCGGCATCGAAGCTCACCTGCACCTCGTCAGAGAAATCCAGCCGCGTGCTCTGGCAGCGCAGCTCCTGACCGTTGACGTCCAAGCGCACATCGAACCGATTGCCGAGGAAGGCAGTCTTGGTCAAGCGGCCGCGAATGCCGCTGTCGCCCGCGCTTCCGGCACCGCCCGGGACGATGTGGATGGCCTCCGGCCGAACAGCGACCGCGATGTTGTCGCCGGGCCGTAGGGACTGGCTGAGCTGCGCGCTCGCGCTCGCCCAGAACGGCGCGCCCAGCCCGCTCGCGACGCTGATCCGCCGCGCTGCCGGATCCGCCGACTCGACCTTGCCCTCGACCAGGTTGCTGATACCGACGAAGCTTGCAACAAAGCGACTGCTCGGCTGCAAGTAGACCTCGCTCGGCGTGCCAAGCTGCTCGATGTGGCCACCGTTCATCACCACAATGCGATCGGCGAGCACCAGCGCCTCCTCCTGATCGTGGGTGACGTACAAGGTGGTCATGCCAATGCGTTGCTGCAGCTCCTTGAGTTCGAATCGCATCTCCTCGCGAAGGCCCGCATCGAGATTGGACAGTGGCTCGTCCAGCAGCAGCATGGAGGGCTCGGTCACCAACGCCCGCGCCAGCGCCACACGCTGCTGCTGCCCGCCGCTCAGCGCCCCAGGGTAACGCGTATCCAACCCATCTAGCTGCACGAGCTCGAGCGCGCGTGAGACCCGCTGCGCGATCTCGGCACGCGGCCGCTTGGCCATCTTCAGCCCGTAGGCGACATTCTGGAACACTGTGCGATGCGGCCAGACCGCGTAGTTCTGGAACACCATGCCGAGGCGCCGCTTCTCCGGCGGAGTCATGCTGCGCGCGTCGGCGATCACCGTCCCATCGAGCACGATCTCACCGCCGTCGGGGCGGATGAAGCCGGCCACCGAGCGCAGGGTCGTCGTCTTGCCACACCCGCTCGGCCCGAGCAGCACCACGCTCTCGCCGGCGGCGACCGTCAGGTCGATCCCGTCGACCGCGCGCACCTCGCCATAGAGCTTCGTCAGCTGACGAAGCTCCAGCTTCACCGAACCCTCGCTCATCACCACTCCCTCATCAGACCCTGGCACGACGCGTTGGAGCACCGCGCGTTACGGCAGCACCCGTTGGGACACCGCACCTGGCGCCAACCGCCGCAGTCGCGGGACCGGTCGCGGCTAACGCCGCATGATGGCGTCAAAGCGTTCGAGGAAGCTGCGCTCCTCGGAGTTCAGCCAATCGATATCGGGCGGTATCGGGTTGAATGTATCGAGCGCAGGGATGCCCTCCTGCGGCTTGGCGCTCTTGAGCACCGGCCACTGCTTGGCATCTTCCGCGATGCGGTTCTGTCCCTCGAGGGAGAAAGAGTACTCGATGAACAGGCGCGCCGCGTTGGGATGCGGGGCGTCCTTCATCAGCACCATCGGGCTGAAGCCGATGACCGACCCATCCTCGTACTTGAAGAACTTGATCGGCTGGCCCTTCTCCATCGCATCAACGGTGTTCAGCGACGAGATGGCGATGGCAATCGGCCGCTCGCCGGCCACCACCATGCGCGCCGCCTCGCTGTTACCGCGCACGAAGAAGACGTTCTGCGGGCCGAGCTTCTCGAGGTACTCCCAGCCGCCGAGCGGGCCGTGCACGAGCGTGCCGAAGAAGGTGCGCGATGAGCCGGCCGAACCAGGGTGCGCGCTCAGGATCTTGTCCTTCCACTTCGGTGTCAGCAGGTCGGCCAAGGTGCTCGGCAACTCGGTTGGATCCTTGATCATGTCCGTGTTGTACGCGCCGAGCATCAGATAGACGCTGCGGCTTATCCAGTAACCGTCAGGATCCTTGTACTTCGCGTCGATGTCGTCGAAGGTCGCCGGCTTGTATGGGGTGATGTAACCCTTGCTCTTCCAGATGATGCCGAGATCGGGCGCCGCCGCGCTCGCCACGTCGGCGCGCAGCCTGCCCGCGGCAATCTCCGCCTCGACCGTCTCGATCACCTGCGGGGTCTGCTTACGCTGAATGGTGAGCTTCACCTCCGGGAAGCGCTCCTTCCACACCTTGCTGAGCGAGGTGAGCTCGGGCTTGCGCGAGGTCGTGTACCAGATGATCTCGCCCTCCTCCTTGGCGAGCTCATAAAGCTCGGCGATGCGCTTTTCCGACGCGGTCTGCGCGCTACCGACGAGCGGCACAACCAACAAGCACAACGACACGAACACGCTCGCGACCAGCGATACGACTCGACTCTTCATCTTCCACCTCCCCTAGCGTCTTGCACGCTCGATTTATAATTGGATTCGACTGGGAACCAGCCGACACGGAACCGAAGCTACAGATCAGGAATTCGACCGACACCGGACCGACGAGCACCGCCCGGCGCGGCAAGACCATTCAAACAGGGACCGTCCCGACGGTTTGAGTACGATGCATTACACGCCGCGCGCCCGGCTCGAACTCGTCACGTCGATGCATCGTGCACCGATTGTCCCACATCACCATGTCGCCGACCCGCCACTGATGGCACCAGGCGAGCCGCGGCTGTGACGCGTGCGCCCACAGCCGATCGAGCAAGGCCTCGCTGGCGGTGACGTCCAGCCCCGGAACAAAGCTGTACGGACGTCGACCGAGAAACAACGCCTTGCGCCCGGTCACCGGATGGGTGCGCACCAGTGGGTGGCGAGGCCCGGGCGTCTTGCTCGGATCACGCTCATCGACGTATCCAGGCCGCATCCGCCCGGCGCTGTTACGGCTCTCGTCGTGCACCGCGCTGCGTCCCTCGATAGCCCGTGCGAGATCGGCGGGCAAGGTCTCGTAGGCGATGTACATGTTCGAGAAGCAGGTGTTGCCACCAACGCTCGGCACTTCGCGCGAGAACAAGAAGCTGCCCGCAGGCGGCACGGCCTTGTACGACATGTCGGTGTGCCAGAAGGCCTCCGCGCTGCCGAGGCCACGCTCGCGCTGCCGACCCTGCCCATCCACCGTGGAGACCTCGAGCAGGCCGCGGTGCTGATGGGAGAGCTCGGTGCGCGAGGTCTGGTTGCCCTCGAGGATCTCGCCGAACTGAGCGGCGAAAGCGAGGTGCTGCGCGATGCTGAGGTGCTGGTCGCGGAACACCAGAACCAGGTGCTCACTCCACGCGTCTTCGATGGCTCGAATCGTCGCGGCGTCGAGCGGCTGGGCGATATCCAGACCACGGATCTCCGCGCCGAGTGGACCGTCGACCGGAACGACATCCAGCGCAGCGGCGGCACCATGCAGGTGTTGTTCGATGCGCGCCTGACTGGAACGCGGTGCACCGCGAGCGGCGCCAGGCGAGATCGGCGAGTCGGACATTATCGGAGCCTCCATACCGAAGCGCATTCATGCGATCGTTGGCGTTAGTTGGGGCGATAGCTGGGCCGATAGCTGGATAGACGCCACGTCACCAGGAACGAGCTTGTGCGATCAGCCGACGCCAATCAAGTGTGGGCGCGCGAGCGCGGCCGCGGCTGGCGCCCATCCGCCCGACACCGCATACTGCGCGGCACGCTCGCCGCGCGCACTGCACCCGGAACGGACGCCGCACATCGACGCCACGCAGTGTCGCGCGTGCACCTGTTCGTCAAGCGGGCTCGCGGCGCCCTGCGCACCGAGGTCGTATCGAGTGGAGGTTCGTATCGTGCCCGTCACAACAGAGCCGACGCTCCGCGATCGCGTCGCGGTGCTGACCGGCGCCGTGCGCCGCTCCGGACGCGCTGTCGCGCTCGCCCTCGTCGAGGACGGCGCGACGGTCGTCATCAACACCCGTGCTTCGCGCAGCGAAGCGGATGCGCTTGCACAGGAGATTCGAGCGCGTGGTGGCAGAGTTCTCGTGCATATTGCCGACATCACGCGCGAGGCGGAGGTCGAGACGATGTTCCAGCGTATAGACGCGGAGCTCGGGCGGGTCGACATCCTCGTCAACAACGCCGCCGATCGCCAGCAGGTGCCATTCCTGCAGATGAGCTACGCGCAGTGGCGACACATCACCTCCATCATCTTGGACGGTGCCTTCTTGTGCAGCCGCGCCGCGCTCGAGCGCATGGCGACCGGCGGCTTCGGCCGCATCGTCAATCTGAGCGGCATCGGCCACCATCTCGGATTCCGTGAGCGCGCGCACGTGCACGCCGGAAAGGCCGGACTCGAAGGGCTCAGCCGCGCGCTCGCGCTCGAGTTCGCAGGTCACGACATCACCGTGAACTGCGTGGCGCCCGGCAAGATCGGCGGCGTCAGACCGGCGTCGGCGGGCACCACACCGCCCGGGGTCGCGGAGGTGGTACCACCAGTCGGACGCGACGGCATCCCGGCGGACGTCGCCGCCGCCGTGCGATTTCTGTGTCAGCCGAGCTCGAGCTTCATCACCGGTCAGACCGTGCACGTCAACGGCGGGATGTTCCTGACCTGAGGCCGCGCGCGCCAGCTCGCCAACTCGCCAGCCGAATGGGGGCATGCTTGCGATGGAACTTGGCATCTATCACGAATTCCCGATGCTTCCAGGCCGCAGTCAGGCCGAGTGCTTCGCCGCCGGATTCGATATCGTCGATGCCGCAGAGACCTATGGCCTCGATGTGATGTGGCTGGCGGAACTGCACTTCGACAAACCACGCGCGGTGCTGGCAAGCCCACTGGTGGTTGGCGCTGCAATCGCCGCACGCACCGAACGCATCAAGATTGGCACCAGCGTGCAGGTGCTGCCACTGGCCAATCCACTGCGCATCGCGGAGGAGGCGGCGACCGTCGACCAGATCAGCAAGGGACGGTTGATCTTCGGCGTCGGCCGCAGCGGCGTGGTGAAGACCTACGAGGCGTTGAACATCGACTATGCCGAGAGCAAGGAACGCGAGATCGAGTGCCTGGCCATCATCGAGCGTGCCTGGCAAGAGGAACGCTTCTCGCACACGGGCAGATTCTACGCGTTCGAGGATGTCACGGTCGTGCCGCAGCCGGTGCAGCGACCGACCCCGGAGATCCGACTGGCGGCGGTGAGCCCGGATACGTTCACGGCAGCGGGCGAGGCCGGCCGTGGACTGTTCATCGCCGTACGCCATGAGGATGCGCGGATGTTCAAGCCGCAGATCGATCGCTTCCGACAGGCGTGGCGCGAGGCGGGGCACCCGGGACGCGGTCCGGTCTATCTGCGTTGTCCGGGCTTCGTCGCCGCGACCGACGCCGCGGCGCGCGCGGCTTACGAGCCGACGCTCATGCAACACTTCCAGAACCAGAGTCACCTGCTCGCCGACTCGGCACGGCGTCAGAACACGCCGCCCGACCATGCGCGCTGGAAGACCTCGCAGCGCCTCGAGGAGATCAGCTTCGATGAGACGCTGCGTGGCTCGGTGCTGATCGGCTCTCCGCGCACGGTCATCGACAAGTTGCAGGGCCTGGAGCGCGACATCGGATTGGACGGCGTGCAGCTCGACACCAACTGCGCGGGCCTCGTTGATCACGCCGCCGAGCGCGAAGCCATTCGCCTTCTGAGCCAGGAGGTCAAGGCGGCGTTCGATGGCGGATAGCGAATCCGAACCGACATCGTGACTGCCCGGAACTCATCGGTATTCATCCAGCGCAGCGTGGCGCGCCGCGACGGCATCTGATGTGCGGTCGTCTGGGACAGCGCCGACTCAGGACGAGTCGATACCATCGGCAGCAGCGGACATGACACACCAATCGCCTGTGCATGGTCGACCTGTCCGCGGTTGTCGGCCCATGCTGGCACACGCGAGCGCATGGTATCGCTGAACGGCCGTCGGAGATCGTGAAGAACGTACGTCCACACTGTTTGCGAGCCGGGCACGGTGCATCAGGGCAGCGAAGGCGAGCTTCATGAGCTGAAGGCGGACCCGCGCCAGTTCGTCAACTTGTGGGACGCTCCAGCGCACAGACGCCTGAAAAGCGATCTGATCGCCGAGCATGATCGATGTGAGGCACTGACCATCGAGAGCCCGTTCCGCGAGTCGTGTTCGGACATACACACCATCGATCCACCGGACCTGTGGCAACGCGACAGTCATCCCACCTACAGGAAACGCGCAGCCAGGGGCGACCGGTCCAGTCCGATCCGTCGAGGCTCGGCACGCGCAACACCACGAGCGCGGGCGCCATGGCGAGCCGCGGAGTCTCCTCGCGCATCGCGGCAAGGCGCTCTCAATCGCGAATCTGGAAGATGGCCTCTATCTCCACCGCGAACCGCCGCGGTAGCTCGAACATGCCCACCGCGCTGCGTGCGTGAGAGCCTGCCGGATCGCCAAACAGTTCGTAGAGCAGATCAGAAGCGCCGTCGATGACCGCGAACTGTCGCTCGAAACCCTGTGCCGAGTTGACCATGCCGTTGATCTTGACGATCTGCACGATGCGGTCCAACGAGCCCAGGTGCGTACGCGCAGAGCTCAGAAGCGCAAGAGCAGTTGCGCGAGCGCTTTGATAGGCCTGTTCTTCGGTTAGCTCGGTGCCGACCTTGCCGTGCACGATCACGCCATGGTCCTGAGGGGGCGGATGTCCGGAGAGGTAGAGCAGCTGCCCGACCTGCACACAGGCCCGTCGGTTGGGGCTCGGGTAGGCAAACGGCGTCGGCAGTGATAGACCGAGCTCTATGAGGCGCGCTTCGACGCTCATTGGTACTGTCTCCTTCGGATCGGCAGGGGGATCGGCAGAGAGGATCAAGGGGGCGCCACTGCGGCCCGCAATGGATTCGAGTGCGCCGC